>JAIXPW010000223.1 GCA_027485995.1 Verrucomicrobiaceae bacterium | reverse complement strand
CGTGGATGATGGAAGAAGGATTTCCAGAGGGAGCCCTTGAGGGTGTTGGTGGGGGTGCCGTCGCGGCGGAGGTAGCCGAACCATTCGCCGTGATCGGGATCGGCGAATTTTTCGAAGGACCACTTCCGGCATTGCTCGTGCCAGTCGAGGTAACGCGGCTCGCCGGTCATGCGGTGGGCCATGAGGGTGGCGATGAGGGCCTCGTCGTGGGGCCACCAGAATTTCATGTCGTGCCAGTATTCCTGCACCGGCTTGTCGAAGACATCGCGGAAGTAAAACAGCCCGCCGAACTCGTGGTCCCAGCCGCGGGCCCACATCCAGTCGAGTATCTCGCAGCCTAGCTTTTTCAGGGACTCGTCCTGGCGGTGGTTCGCCTCCTCAAGGATGAACCAGGCGGCCTCGATGGCGTGGCCGGGATTGAGCATGCGGCCGTCGAAGTGATCGACGATCGAGCCATCGGGCGCGACGGCCTCCATGACGACCTTCAGGTCCGGCTTCACGAAGAGGCGAATGATGTCGTCGAGACAGCGGTCGATCCAAGCGGTGATCTGCGGGTCCTCGCCGAGGTGCTTGCGCAGTTCCTGGGCGGTGACGAGGGTGATCATGCGGGTGCCGATGCCCTCCATGGGTCGCGCGCCGGTGAACTTCGGCGGGATGTTTCCCGGGGTGAAGTTCCAGTCGGTGAAGCGGTGGAACCAATGCCGCGCGCGCTCGGCGGAGCGGGCATTTCCCGTGGCTCCGGCATGGGCCGCGAAGGCGATGGCGGCGAAGCTCTCGCTGTAGGCGTAGCGACGCTTGCGGATCGGGGTGCCGTCGCGCGCGACGTGGAAGAACATCCGTCCGTCGGTCGGATCGACGCATTTCTCCTCCAGGAAACGCAGCCCGCTCTCCGCCCAGGCGAGCCACTCGGGTCGGGCCTCGTGTTCCTGGAAAAGCGTCAGCAGCATCCAGCTCATCCGGCCCTGGGCCCAGACCGACTTGTCGTCATCGACCACCGAGCCATCGCGATCGAGGCAATGCAGGAAGCCGCCGTGGACCTCATCGACCGCACGCGGAAACCAGAACGGCAGGCAGTCGTCGAAGAGCTGCGTGCGATAAAACTCAGCGAGCATGATCAGGCGGTGGCGAGGGCTGGCTGCTGGAGGGGCTTCGCGCCCCACTCGGCGAATCCAAGCTCGCCGAGGCGGATCATCAGCGCGTCCATCTGTGCCTCGCTGGGATTCCCAAGCGGGAGTCGCGCGCCACCGACCGGCACACCGAGGCGGGCCATCAGGGCCTTGGCGGTGCCGAGGAAGCCGGTGGCGGCGATGGCATCGATCATCGCGATGGAGACCGATTGCAGGCGTCGGGCCTCATCGAGGTCGCCGCGATTGAAGGCGTCGATGAGGTCGAGATAGAGCTTCGGGGCCCAGTTGTAGGTCGAGCCGACTCCGCCGCGCGCGCCGGTGGCGAGAGCGGCGACGAGCATTTCATCCACGCCCCAGGGCAGGTCGAGGCGGTTGCCCGCGACGTCGAGGCTGCGACGGTAGGAAACGAGGTCGGGATTGGTGAACTTGATGCCAGCGAGGTTCGGGATGCGGGAGGGCGCTTCTGTTAGAAATTTCTCCATCGGAAACGACACGCCGGTGAGGACGGGGATGTCGTAGTAGTAGAAGGGCAGCGAAGGGGCCTCGGCGGCGATGGCGGCACAGGTGTCGATCAGCGCGGAAAGGTTGGCGGGCTTGAAGTAGGAGGGCGCGAGCGCGCTGATCGCATGGAAGCCGAGCTCCCCGGCGCGGCGGGCGAGGGTCTTCGAGTCCTCGAGGCAGTTGCTGCCGACGTGGGCGATCACCTTCAGCCCGCTGGCTTTCCCGGCGACGGCCCAGGCGTCATAAAGTGCGAGCTTTTCGGCGGTCGTGACCGAATGCGACTCACCGGTCGAGCCGGTCATGAAGATCGTGCGGATGCCGTTCGCGGCGAGGAAGGCGGCCTGGGTGGCGACGACTTCGGGAGCGATCGAGCCGTCGGCATGGAAGGGCGAATGGGTGGCGGCGACGAGTTCGTGGAGTTTCATGGATCGAGTCGGTTGAGGGTGGTGGGTCGGAGCATCAGCACGAGGGCGACGGCGAGGACGACGGGCACGGCGAGCCAGCCGATGCCCTGAGCGAGCTTGCCGGACTTGTCGAGCGAGCCGATGACCTCGGTGGAAAGCGCGCCGGCGGAGACGCCGATGAGGTTCATGAAGCCGTAGGCCGCCGCGCGCAGTCGGGCGGGCACGAACTGGCAGAGGACCGGCATGTTGTTGGCATCGAAGAGCCCGAAGCCGATGCCATAGACCACGGCGGCCCCGAAGGCGATGGCCGGGCTGTGGCCGAAGCCGAGCGCGAGCAGGGCGGGAATGGTGAGCGAGAGCCCGATGACACCGGTGTAGATCCGGCCGCGAAGGTTTCGCCGTGACCAGCGGTCGGCCAGGATGCCACCGGAGATCACGCCGACGAATCCGGCGACGGCGATGATGATGGTGGAGAGCGGTTTCGAAACCTTGCTGGCGATTTCGGCATCGCTGAAGCCGGAGGTGCCGGGCAGCAGGCTGCGGATCGTGGCGGGATCCATCTTGGCGAAGAGGGTCGGCAGCCAGTTTTTCACCACCCAGCCGGGCGCACTGGGAGCGGCGAAGTAGAACAGGATCACGAAGAAGGCACCGATGCCGAAGAGCGTGCGCAGGGATTTTCCCATCCCTAACAGCTCCGCAAGAATGCCGGTCGAGGTCGAGGTTGCGGCCTCCTTTTTCTCCCTCAGGAACAGCGCCAGCACCACGCTGTAGCCGACCCCGATAACGCCGAGCCATTGAAAGGTGGAGCGCCAGGAAAGCTCCGCCGCCGCGAGGGCTCCGAAGCCGCCGAGGGCCTGGCCGAAATAGAGGCCGGTCATGTGGATGCCGACGGCGAGCGAGCGGGT
>JAIXPW010000093.1 GCA_027485995.1 Verrucomicrobiaceae bacterium | reverse complement strand
TGTCCGAGTTGCCGACCAGCAGGTTGAACAGCACATGCTGCAGGAAGTCGCGCTGGAAGAGCGATGGCACCGACGCCTGTCGCGCGATGGTCGCAACGGCGGCCGCCGAGAACCTGTTCTCGGGGTTGATGCTGTCGCGCTCGTATTTCAGGCCCGGTGGCAGTCCGAGCGCCTGGCAGAAGTCTTCGGAATGAATGCGGGTGATCAGCCCCTCTCCAGCGATGATCCGCGTCTCTCGATCAAACCGCGTCGACAGCAGCGCGTTGACGGACCGACCTTCCAGATCGAACCGGAGCGCCGTGCAGGGAGCGACCTTGATCCCGCACGCCTCTGCGATCTTCAGCAGCGCCACCTCGTTGTGGGTAATCTGTTGGTCGTCGACGGGTGAGACTTTCAGGATATGCGTTGTCGGCGCCCGTGACCGGGCGATCGGCAGGTAGAACTTCCCCTCGTGTTCGACCACGGCGATCTTGCCCTGCACACCGGCCAGCGGCGACGGGTTGCGTTCAGGGTCGGGCAGTCGTTTGTGCAGGTGGAGCGACAGGACGATCTGGTGCAGCCGCTCTTCGTTTAGAAGCTCATAGTCCTGCGGGAAGCGTCCTGGCGTCTTGCCGGGTCCTGGGCCTTCAGGTGTGACAGAGATGGCCCCTGGGCAGTCTGCGCCAAGATGCCAGAGCAGGGCGCCGACGTCGCCCCGGTCCAGCTTGTAGCTGTCGAGAACCTGATCGAGCTGCGGACCCTCGAACACCAGGTTGGCGAAGTAGCCGCGACAGGCAGCGTCAGAGAACGCCTGCGAGCCCAAGGGCAGCGACAGTGACAGCCGGTGCTCCGGTCCGACCCCATCGGCGTAGGCGAAGCTCAGCGCCTTGTCGTCGGCACGGATGAGGCGACCCACCGTCGTTGCGCACCCCTCGAGCCAGACATCCATCCTCATGCGCGCGGCTCCGCCAGTATGTCGATGCCGAGCGCCTTGCAGAGCCTGAGGTAGGTTTCGAGTGTGGCCTTGGCGTTGCCGCGTTCGATCTTGGACAGGTTCCCCTGGTCGATCCCTGCGATACTGGCGAGATCGCCTTGTTTGATCGCGAGGCTCTCACGCCGGGAGCGGATCATGACGCCGAGGTCTGTCGCGGTTTGAATCTGCATCTCTGATCATCGTTTTGGTTATTCTGCCAAAACCTAGCAGTAGTAAACGCGCTTGCCAATAAGTTTGGTAGATCAACCAAAAATACCGTGAGCAGGTAACGTATCAGCATCTATTTGGTATTTTCACCAAGACCAGATCGTCATGGGGGTGGAGGGTTCAGGCATCCCCGGTCTGCCGACACCCGAGCCATCCCCATCACTCTCGCGTCGTTCTTCTAGGACTTCGCACCTCCCTGCATCGAGCACGAAGTCCCACCCGACCGCACTGACGCGTCGCGGTAAGTATGTGATCTGACCAAACAAATGAGAGTAATCAACATGCTACCGTATCAGAACACCCCGACCGCGAAACTGATCGCTGACCGGGTTCGCGACCTGTCGCACCGCAAGACCCAAGCCGAGATCGCCTCCGAGGCTGGCTTCGCGAACGCGAACATGATGTCGTTTTTGAAAACCGGGCGAAACAAGGTGCCGCTTGACAGGGTGCCGTCTCTGGCGAAGGCGCTGGAGGTCGATCCGGCTTTCCTCATGCGTCTGGCACTCGACCAGTCCGTGGGCTCGACGGCAGCGAAAGCGATCACCGAGATCTTCGGCACGCCCACCACCGAGAACGAGCGTGGCTGGCTGACCGAGCTGCGTGACGCGTCCGACAACAGCGACCCGAGACTGGCTGCTCGATCGCGTGCTGCTCTGAGAGGGATTTTCGGGAAATGAGCGCGCAAGGCGATGACGGTGATGATGGTGGTGTGTTTACTCTTCCGACGGGTCCGGCGGGACCATGGGACCAGCTGACTGCGAACGAGCAGGCGTGGATCGAGTTCATCCGGGTGATCTCGTGCGGGAGCGACCCCAAGATCACCCCGAAGCGGGTAGATGCGCTCATGGCGCTCCTCGACGCGGGATAAAGTGAGCCGGTTCCTAAAGGCAGGGGTTGCGGCGGTGTGCTTGCGTGTTGTCGATTAACATTGAATTTGCGCGCTCACGCATACAGTGTCGACCGGGGGTTCTTGAGCAACAAGATCGCCAATTGCTGTCGGCTCGCCCCGAAGTGTCCGGGTCCGACGCCGCCGACGCGGGGTTACTCGGCCAGCTCGAAGATATCCCTGGATGCGGCGTGTGCCGTGACTCTCTCGCCCACGACCGGTGGCACCAGATCGCGACTGTTGAACATGTCGAATGACAGCATCTCGCCGGCCACGTTCATGCGGATGCGGATGACCGAGCCCATGAACTTGACACTTTCCACAATTCCGTCGAAGGCCACGTCCCGCTCGTCGGAAGCGATCAGGGACAGTGCCTCGGGCCGCATGGCTACCGACAGATTGCCGACCGGGTCCGCCGTGGTCACCGGGTGGGGCAGGCGCAAGGTCCTGCCGCCAACGGTCAGCGATTGGGACGCACCGGGTGCAGCCCGCGCCGTGAGCACGTTCAAAGTCCCAACGAAACTGGCCACGAACCGGGTCCGGGGCCGGTTGTAGATGTCGAACGGGGTGCCGATCTGATCGGCGCGCCCGCCGTTCATCACCACGATGCGGTCGGAAATCGACATCGCTTCTTCCTGATCATGGGTCACAAAGACGGTCGTGATGCCCAGCCGCCGTTGAATTTCGCGGATTTCTTCGCGCAGGGACACCCGGATCTTTGCATCCAGCGCCGACAGCGGTTCGTCCAGAAGCAGGACCTGC
>JAIXPW010000237.1 GCA_027485995.1 Verrucomicrobiaceae bacterium | reverse complement strand
TGGGGGGAATTGAACCCCCGACCTCATCCTTACCAAGGATGCGCTCTACCCCTGAGCTACACGAGCAACGTGGCGTTGCTTTTGCCGTTTCCCACAAGGCGACAAAAATTCCGCGGCCTGCCTCGATTGATCCGGGACTGGACGCGGAACCCCTGAAGTTCTTGTGGGGGAAAGCGGGCGGACGTTAACAAAGCCGACCACTCTGTCAAAAAAAATATCCTTGAAAAGAAGATTTTTCGAGATGCGCTGATTTTAAGGCGCTTGGGACTGGTCTGCGGAGGGCTCCACCGCTTCATTCTCAATCAAATCCGAGACCCGTCGAACCGCGAGGCAGCGTCCGGTCTCCGGATCGAGGTCTGCGATGACCCCGCAAAGCCGCACGCTGCCTTTCGCCACGGGAAAGCGCGTCGGAAGGCCCGTCTTGAACCGCCACACCACGGATTCCACCGCTCGTCCGAGGACGGATTCCTCAGGGCCGCACATGCCGGCATCGGTCATGTAGCCGGTTCCTCCAG
This sequence comes from Verrucomicrobiaceae bacterium, assembly GCA_027485995.1. GTDB lineage: Bacteria > Verrucomicrobiota > Verrucomicrobiia > Verrucomicrobiales > Akkermansiaceae > Luteolibacter. The sequence goes on along the minus strand of JAIXPW010000237.1, from coordinate 14,204 downwards.
GGAAAATGGAATCGTCCGCCGTCTGGACGTGGGTGTGGGTGCCCACCACGAACGAGGCCTTGCCATCCAGCATCCGGCCCATCGCGATCTTCTCGCTGGTGGTCTCGGCATGGATCTCGACGAAAATCATCCGGACCCCGTCCGCCAGGAGCCGATCAACCTCCGCTTCCACCGCGATGAACGGGTTCTCCAAGGGAGGCTGCATGAACGAACGCCCCTGCACCTGAACAACCGCTACCCGGCCCTTGGCCGTTTCCAGGACGACCGATCCAGCGCCTGGGGTGCCCGGAGGATAGTTCAGCGGCCTGAGCAACCTCGGCTCGGTCGGAAAGTAATCGACGATCTCCGACTGGTCCCACACGTGATCCCCCGTGGTGACCACCGCAGCTCCGGCGCGTAGCAGGTCGATGGTGATCCTGGGGGTGATCCCCCGCCCGCCTGCCGCGTTTTCCCCATTGACGATGATGAAATCGACCAACTGCTCCTCGCGGAACCGATCCAGATTCGCGATGACGGCCCTGCGACCGGGTTCACCCACAACGTCACCAAGAAAGAGAATGCGAAGAGAGGACATGATGCACAGATTCGTAAGGGGCCCAGCGACCCGACGAGCGAGGTAACCACGCCCCTTCACCCGCGCCAACCGAATTCCCCAGATGCCCCGTTCCCTGAAAGTTGTCCTCTCCCTCGTCCTCCTCGCGGTTCTGGCCGGATGGACGTTGAGGCACGAGAACCTGGTCGCCCCTAATCCGACGACACCTCCGACGATCAATCCAATCCCCCCCGTCGAGCCGGCGCGAAGCCTCCTCGCCCCGCTTGGCAGTGCGCCGGACTGGAAAAAGCTGGAAGCCTACCAGCACACGATCCGCCGCCAGGACTTCGAGGTTCTGATGACGGAGACTTTCACCACCGGGAACGCCTGGAAGTCCTTCATCACCCTGACCGATGAAGAGGCCTTGATCGTCACCGATCCCGTCAAGCCCGACTCGGTTTTCCGCCTGGCGTTCGCCCAGCCCGGAAAAGAAGCCACTCCAACCCGACACTGGAGGCCCGGCGACCTGCTCCCCGCCGCCCCCGAAGGGAAGCCCCTTTCTGGTCTCAAGATCGCCATCGACCCCGGCCACATCGGCGGTGCCTGGGCGCAGATGGAGGAACGCTGGTTCTCGGTCGAGGGCGGCCCGCCGGTTTGCGAAGGCGACCTGACCCTGAAAGTCGCCCAGCTTCTGAAACCCAGACTCGAGAGCCTCGGGGCCAGCGTCTCCCTCGTTCGCAGCACCAACGAACCCCTGACGCCACTTCGCCCCGCCGACCTTCTCTCCGAGGCCCCGTCCGAAGGCGACCCGAGGAAACTGGCAGAACGCCTCTTCTACCGCACCGCCGAAATCCGCGCCCGCGCCGAACTCGTCAACCTCACCCTCAAGCCCGACCTCGTGCTCTGCCTCCATTTCAACGCGGAGCCCTGGGGCAATGCCAACGCCCCCACCCTCGTCGAACGCTCCCACTTCCATCTCCTCCTCAACGGCGGCTATACCGACGAGGAGGTCGCCCTCGAGGACCAGCGCTTCGAACTCCTCCGCAAGCTCCTCCAACGCACCCACGAGGAGGAGGCCCGCATCGGCATCGAGGTCGCAGCCGCCTTTTACTCCGCCACCGGACTGCCGCCCTACCACTACAAGGCAGAAGCCCTCAATGCCCGGACGGTGCAGGGAAATCCTTTCCTCTGGGCCCGGAATCTCCTCGCCAACCGGCTCTACGATTGCCCGGTGATCTACCTTGAACCCTATGTGATGAACTCCAGGACCGACTACGCCCGGATCCAGGCCGGGGACTACGAAGGCGTCAGGGAAATCGAAGGACGCCCCAGCCCCTCCATCTTCCGCGAATACGCCGACGCCCTCGCCACCGGCCTTGCCAGCCATTATCGAAAGATCCGCCCGCGACCGTAAATTGGAGGAATCCAGTTTCATCAATTTACCGATAGATTCCTTTGACCCAGAAAGTTACATCCCGTCCAACATGAGCCGATTCTTATTGCACTTGCTCGCCTCCTTTCCCCTCGCCGCCTTCGCCCAGGATGGAGGCCAGCTTTTCGCCACCTACTGCGCCGCCTGCCACGGCGCGAATGGGGAAGGTGCGATGAACAGCCAGTTCCCGCCCCTCGCCGGATCCCCTTGGCCGGTGGGAAATCCAGACCGCGCCATCAAGATCGTCCTCCTTGGACTCCAGGGCCCGGTCGAGGTCAATGGCCGCACCTGGAACCTCGAAATGCCACCCCAGGGAGCCGCCCTCACCGACGACCACATCGCCGCCATCCTGACCTACGTCCGCAGTTCTTGGGGAAACAAGGCCGATGCCGTCACCACTGAGCGCGTGAAGACCGTCCGCGCCTCCCTCGCCAATCGCTCGGAATCCTGGAAGGCCCCGGAAATCCTCAAGCTCCACCCGCTTGAAGTCACCCCGCCCCTTTCCGACCTGATCTCCTATGTCTATGACGGCACCTGGAAGAATCCGCCGGATTTCACCGCCCTCAAACCCGTCGCCACCGAGGAGGAACACAATGGCCTGATCTCCCTCAAGAAGGTCGGGAAAAAGGATCACTTCGGCGTTGTGTGGGAAGGCACCCTCAACCTTCCTGCCGATGCCGATTACGAGTTTCTCCTCGATGCCGACGACGGCGGACGCTTGATCCTCGATGGAAAAGCCCTCGCCGAAGTCAAGGGCATCGGCCCGATCGACTCACGGGCCGTTCAGGTCAGCGAAAAATCCACCAAAGGCCCGCACAAGCTCCGAGTCGAATACTACGAGTTCGAAGGCCAGGAGGAAGTCCGCGTCGCCTGGCGGAAAAAGGGAGCTCCCGCCTGGACCTGGCTTTCCGATGCCAAATCCGGAGGCGCTGCCAAAAAGTGGCCCGACATCCCGATCGAGGCCACCGCCGGCCGCACCGCCATTTACCGCAACTTCATCAAGGGGACCACCGCCCGCGCCATCGGCTTCGGCTTTCCCGGCGGCGTGAATCTCGCCTGGAGCGCCGATCATTTGCAGCCGGAACTCATCTGGACCGGCAAGTTCATGGACGGCGGCCACCACTGGACCGATCGCGGCCAGGGAGCCGAGCCACCTGCCGGCGAAAACGTCGTCGCGCTTTCCTCCGGGGAAACGATGCCCAAGGACGCCAGGTTCAAGGGCTACAAGCTCGACCCCAAAGGCAACCCAACGTTCTCCATCATCCTCGGCAGCCAACGCCTTCTTGACTCCTGGAAGCCCGGCACCCTCCAGGGCAAGCCCGCCCTCGTCCGCACCCTGACCCTCGTCGGCCAGGGAAATCCCCTGAGTCTGACCCTCTCCGACAAGGCCCCCGTTACCCTCGTCAGCGGCACCGACTACACCCTCGGGTCCACCACGCAGCTTCATCTCGACGCAGGAAAGATCGAAACCCAGGGCAGCTCCGCCATCCTCAAGCTCACCCCGGGACAACCGGTCACCATCACCTACGGCTGGAAATAAACCGCTCCGAACCGCGGACCTCATTCCTCACGAATCTCCACCTTCTTCCCAAATGCCCCTCTTCACCTCTTCCCTTCGACGTTCGATGTTCAACGTTGGATGTTCGATGTTCCTCCTCACCGGCCTCTCCCTCGCCGGTCAGGAAGACTACTACCTCCGCCAGCAGATCCCCACCCCTCCCGGCGAAATCCTCGAACTCGGCTCCATCGCCCTTCTTCCCGACAAGCAGATCGCCGTCGCCTCCCGTCGCGGCGACATCTGGATCTGCAAGGGCGCCTACGAGGACGACCTCTCCAAGGTCACCTGGAAAAAATTCGCCTCCGGACTCCATGAGCCCTTCGGCATGTTCTGGAAGGACGGTTCAATCTTCCTCACCCAGCGACCGGAAGTCTCCCGCCTCACCGACGACGATCACGACGGCATCGCGGACACCTACGAGACGGTCTGCGATCAATGGGGCATCAACGGCGACTACCACGAATACGCCTTCGGCACTCCGCCCGACAAGGACGGCAACATCTGGGTCGTCCTCTGCCTTACCGGTTCCGGCGGCGCCGCCTCCGACTGGCGCGGCTGGTGCATGCGCGTCACGCCGAAGGGGGAAATGATCCCCACCTGCTCCGGCATCCGCTCCCCAGGAGGAATCGGCTTCAATGGTGAGGGCGATGCCTTCTACACCGACAACCAGGGCCTCTGGAATGGCTCGTCCTCCCTCAAATGGCTCAAGCCCGGATCCTTCCAGGGAAATCCCACCGGCAACAAGTATCACACACTCGCCAACCTCCCAGCCCCACCCCAGCCGACCGATCCCTCCCGCATGATGATCGAGCGGAAGAAGTTCCCCGAACTCGTCCCGCCCGCCGTCATTCTCCCACACGGAAAAGTCGGCAACTCCCCCAGCGGCATCGCCTGCGACACCACCGGCGGCAAGTTCGGCCCCTGGGCGAAGCAAATGTACATCGGCGAGCAAACCGCCTCCCAGGTCCAGCGTGTCTGCCTCGAGAAGGTCAACGGCCTCTATCAGGGCGCCGTCTTCCATTTCCTCGAAGGCTTCGAGGCCGGAATCGTCCCCGTCCGCCAGGCCGAGGACGGCACCCTTTTCATCGGCGGCACCAACCGCGGCTGGGCCTCGAAAGGTTCGCAGCCCTTCACCTTCGAGCGCGTTCGCTGGACCGGCAAAACGCCCTTTGAAATCCAGACCATGACCGCCACCGCCGACGGCTTCGACCTGACCTTCACCGGCCCCGTCGATCCAGCCTCAGCCGCCAACCCCGCCTCCTACGCCATGGACGCCTGGACCTACATCTATCAGTCGAAGTACGGCAGCCCCGAGGTCGATCAAGCCACTCCGAAGATCACCGCCGCCACCGTCTCCGCCGACAAGACCAAGGTCAGTCTCAAGATCGATGGCCGCGTACAGGGACTCGTCCACCACCTCACTGCCAACGGCGTCAAATCCGCCAGCGGCACCGGCCTCTGGCACCCCGAAGGCTGGTACACGCTGAACGAGATCCCGAAATGAGTTTGAAGTTTTCAGTTTCAAGTGTTCAGCAGGAGTCCCCACCTTGAACCTGAACCCTGAACCCTTGAAACTTCTCCTCTGCGGCCACGGCTACCTCGGCCAAGCCATTTCCCGCGACTTCCTCACCGCTGGCTGGCAAGTCACTGCCCTGTCGCGTGGCACCGACTCTTCCAATCCACAATCCGCAATCCGCAATCCGCAATTGGCCGAGCTTTCCTGCGACATCAGTTCACGGGAAAGCGTCAGCCAACTCGCCTCCCTCCAGCCGGACTTCATCGTCCACTGCGCCGCCTCCGGGAAGGGAGGGGCCGACGTTTACCGCCAGGTCTATCTCGATGGCTGCCGGAATCTAACAGACACCTTTCCCGGCATCCCCCTGCTCTTCACCTCCAGCACCTCGGTCTATGCCCAGATCGACGGCTCCGAGGTCACCGAGGACAGCCCGGCCGAACCGGATCGCGAAACCGGCCGGATCCTCCTCGAAGCCGAGCAACACGTCCTCGATCACGGCGGCCTCGTCACCCGCCTCGCCGGCATCTACGGCCCGCATCGTAGCATCCTCCTGAAAAAGTTCCTCCACGGCGAAGCCATCATCGAGGAAGACGGCCGACGCTACATCAACCAGATCCACCGCGACGATGCCTCGGCTGCCATCCTGTGGCTGGCAAATTCGAAATTCGAAATTCGAAATTCGAAATTGTTCAACCTCTGCGACTCCACCCCCCTCACCCAGCTCGAAACCTACGAGCGCATGAGTGAACTCTTCTCCCGTCCCCTCCCCCCCACCGGCCCGCGCGACCTCGACCGCAAACGCGGCTGGACCCACAAGCGCGTCTCCAACACCAAACTCCGCGCCACCGGCTGGGAACCCGCATTCCCCAGCTTCCTCGACGCCGCCCAATCCGTCGCAACGACTCTGGCCTAGCGCAGTTTGTCATTCGGAAATTCCTCATTCGTCATTCCTCTTCCATCAATTCCTCCACGCCTCGTAGTCCTTCCACGCCTCGGTCTTCTCCGGGGACCAATCCTTCATGTCGGGCGGCGCGGAAGGGTGAAACGAGGTCCATTCGTAGAACTCGGAGATCCATCCCCGAGGACCCTCAGGCCGGGAAGCTGATTCCAATGGTGAACGGTCTGGAAGCAGATGGGCAAACCGCGAGCGCTTGAAGTCGTCCGGGTCCAAATCCTGCCAACGATGAAACAGACTGTTCGCGTAGATTCCAGATCCCGACCATCGATCCGGTTGCAGATTCTCCAAGCCATCGAACGCCAACAGCGCCTCTTGCACGGCGGAGACGGATTGCAGGGATCTCGTCAGTTTGGAATCATCGGAACTGAGACCGCCACGGATCAAGAAAACCTCGTAGGCCTCGCGTGGTGCCACTGAAACAAGACACTGGGACACGTCATTCAAACCATCGAAGTCCAACAAGGGATGATCGCTTTTCTCGGCGTCCGCCAGAGAGACCTCGCCCAAAACGGGCTTGTTGTTCCTAGCCGCGCGTTTCGCCCACTCGCAAAGCTTCGTGGGTTGAGACCAGGCCCAGGCAGCAATGATCTCTCGATAGGCACTTTTCCAAACTCCCTTGGAGCGGAGGTTCTTCCACGCCCAATTCATGGCGGCCTCTCCATCCTCGCCAGCCCATCGGATGAGGAAGAGCTTTGCAACAAGCGAGAGCTGACCCTCATCGACCAATGGAGTTTCCTCCAATCCTGAGCGGATCTGATCCACGGAAACCTGATCCAGCCGTCGCGCCGACTTGAGCTTGGCTTCGGAGGTTTCCGCACTCCCGAGATCACGCAGCACGGAATGGATGTCTTCGCTGATGGCACGATTGCCTGTCGCAGAAGACTTCAACCGATCTGTCGGCAGAGACTTGGCATCCGTGCCGAACTGATTCCAAACCCATGCGGTGGCCGCACATGAAGCGCAAAAGACGATGACTGGATTGAGGCGGCGATTCATCGACTTTCCTCCACCAGTGCTTGGAATGTATCGTGCATGTCGCTCGGAAGGTCCGGCTTGTCCAGCCACTCGGAGGCATTTTGAAGATCCCTGGCACACAGCTTCCGAAACGCTCCACGGCACATCCGGACTCTCAATTCCACATCCGAGATCCTCGACGCCCAACGGATGCCGATGATTTCGAAGGGGACCTGATCGATCGCTCCATCTGCAGATCCGAACCTCCGAGCACGATCCGCCAGGCACTCGTCCAGCTGGACCTCACCACGATGGGCATCCACCCAGGCAAGCGCGTCTTCTTCTGATAGACGGTCCAGAAGAATCGCCCCAACGGAGGCGAGAATCTCTCCCCGCGGCAATCCCAAATCCAGTCCGGCCTGAATGGCCTCCTGTTCACGTGCAGAAGCATTGTTGGGCTTGCTTTGAACCGTGAACCCACCGGACAGGCCGGGAATCCGCTCCCCGGATACCTGCCGCGTGCTGAGTCGCGCAAGTGCGACCAGGAATCTATCCGAGCGAGGCAGTGTCGAGGCAGCTTTCTCAAACACGTCCGGGTCCGTTTCCATCCAGTGCGAGAGGTACTTCCGTGCCACATCGAGATTCCACGCGGAATCTGGCAGTTCCCTGATGAACCGGAAACAATCCAATCCCTCATTCACGTCGCCGAAGCGGTTCAATGAACCCCAGGGCACATTCCCAGCGAGTGAATCAAAAGCCGCCTTTCGGTCCGCATCCGTGGGAAGGGCGCGGAGAAAATCCCGGAGCGGTTGTTTGTCGTCGGCCCTGATCAAACGATCCACCACGTTTCTCGCCAGGTGCATTCCCAGTGCCCCCATGAATGCGGATTCCTTCAGCACCGGGTTTTCCCAATGCTTCAGCAACCAGGCCCGACTCGTGGGGTCGTCCCTCCTCAGCCAGTCCTCGAACAAGTTGAGGATGAGTTTGCTTCCTGTGTGTGGATCCACCTGTTTCCCGACATCGTCCTCCAGCACGAAGGTCATCGCTGATTCCGGATCCTTTTCCAGCCAACGCTCCAACAAGCGCCCGTAGGTCGCTGCGCGTTCCTGCGGGTTGAGCTTCCCGTTCGCCAATCGAATGAATTCGGCAACCTGATCATCACCGATCTGATCAAGCACGACACTCAATCGAAGGGTCGTGAGGGCGTTGGCGGGACCTGAACTCACCCGTTTGATTTCGTTGATGAGGCTCACAAGCGAGGTGTCTTCGGAAATCGATCTGCTTCGAGACAGGGCCGCCCCATGACCTTCGACGCGCAGAGGTTGAAGAGAGTCCTGACCCACCTCCTTCGAGCGAATCGTCATTGCCGCCGCCGTGACCAATGATGTAGCCGCGACACCCGCGATCATCGGCTTGAGAAGGTAGAACCATCCCGATCCAACGGCGACAGGAGCGCCTTTCAAAGCCTGGGTAGAAATCCTGGAAACGAATCCATCGGGCAGCGGAGTCGCACCGAAACCCGAAAGCGTGCCACCGAGCGAAACAGATGCCACGGTGATTCCCTTGCGCTTGAAAATGGCACCAAGCCGCTCCAGCGCTCGATGGACCTGCTTGCGCGCAGCTTCTTCGGAGATTCCCAATGCGCGTCCCACAGTAGAAAAATCCGCACCTTCGAAATAACGGATGACCAGCGCATCCCGACTCTTCGTCGGCAGGGTTTCCATCGCGGCATCCAGCTCCCGCGCCAGATCATCGGATGGATCAGGACGATGGATTCGGTCGACTTGTTCCATGGCGCTTGTTTCCCTCAGTTTTCTCCGTGTTTCGGTCCGGATGAGATTCGAGGCCCTTCGGCAAGTCTGGCGGTAGAGCCAGCCCGCGAGCACCACTCCACCCAAGCCAGCTGCTTTCCGGGACAGCAGCGTGAACACCTCCTGGGTCACGTCCTCGGCCGCCGCCCGGTCTCCCGCGAGCTGACGAAGCGCGGTATTGAAGACCATCGGCGCATGCAGTCGAACCAAGTCCCTGAATGCCTCTTCCGAACGGACCTCAACGAATTGTCGCAAGAGCTGCCTGGAGCCATCTTCCATCATCACCATAAAGACACTGCGGAGGACTGAAACCGGACAGGAAATTATCAGGTTCAGCAAAAAGGATCTCACCAAGCCCCGCTCTTCCTATCGAATTTCGAATTTCAGATTTCGAATTTCCTCCCCCATCTACCCCTTCGGGTGATGATTCCCCGCATGACAGTCCTGCTTGTTCGGATCAGGCTCGCCTCATGAAACAACTGCCTCTCGCCGTTCTCTCGCTCGCCTCCCTTCTTCACGCCGAAGAAGCCACCAAACGCTTCGACTTCGGGGATGGACCCGCGGCTCCGGGTTCCATCGCGGTGAAATCGACTGACCTCTTCGATGCGAAGAAAGGCTACGGCTTCGAACCCGGCCGCACGATTTCCTCCGTCGATCGCGGAGGAGATCCATGGTCGGGAGACCTCATCACCGGTGAGGGCGGTTTTTATTTCTCCACCGAACTACCGGAAGGAAACCATGAGGTCGCCGTCACCCTTGGAGATCTGAAAGGCGAGTCGGACACCACCATCAAGACCGAGTGCCGACGCCTGATGCTGGAGGATATCAAGACCCCGAACGGCAAGCAGGTGGTGAAAAGGTTCGTCGTCAACGTGCGTCGTCCCGAGATCACCGGCGGCGACAAAGTCCGCTTGAAGGCCCGCGAGGTGCCCTACCTCCACTGGGATCACAAGCTCACGATCGAGTTCAACGGCCCGCATCCCGCCATCGCCGGGGTCGAGATCAAGGCCGTGGAAGTTCCGACCGTTTACCTGATGGGCGATTCCACCGTGACCGACCAGCCTTTCGAGCCCTGGAACTCCTGGGGCCAGATGGTCACGCGCTTCTTCAAGCCGGACATCGCCATCGCCAACTACGCGGAGTCCGGTGAGTCGATCAAGAGCTCCATGTCCGCCAACCGTTTCAAGAAGGCTTACGCCAACCTGAAGAAGGGCGATTGGATGCTGGTGCAGTTCGGCCACAACGACATGAAGGACAAGTCACCTGACGCCCTGGAAAACTACCGCAGGAACCTTGAAGAGATCGTCGCCACGGTGAAAGCGAAACAGGCCACTCCCATCCTCATCACCTCGATGGAACGAAAGGGCGGCGTGAAGACCGACACCCTCGGCGGTTATCCGGATGCTGTTAGAGACGTGGCGAAGCGCCTCAACGTCCAGCTCATCGACCTGCATGCGATGAGCCGTGAACTCTACGTCGGACTCGGAAGCGAACTCGACAAGGCCTTCCACGACGGCACCCATCACAACAACTTCGGCAGCTACGAGATCGCGAAGTGCGTGGTCGAGGGCATCAGGAAAAACGCCCCCGAACTCGCCGCTCATCTAGCCGAGGATACAGGGAAATTCGATCCCTCACAGCCCGACAAGCCCGCCGATTTCCACGTCGCCATCAGCCCGGCCAGCGACGCCGCCAAGCCCGACGGAAACTAAGCCAATCGTGGCGGCGCATTCCAAGCGCCCAGCCCGCCAAGGCAGGGACGCGCCCTGCCTCGTCAAATCCAACCCCAGTGCCTGCAACACTTCAGTGATATGGGAGTAACCATCTTTGGCTCTCATGGCGCAAACGAGGACTTTGCTACCGAAAGGCGGGCAAAAATACGCTGATGAGGCCCAACGGGGTTTGGCAACGTTACTTCAACGAAATCAGGATTCTCGTCGTTCTCGGTGATCTGGACTTCCTCGAAGGAAGAATATGGGACCTGAATATCGGTCCAAGAGATGAGATCCTGGGACCATTGAACAACGAGATTGTAACCGAAGCGACTGCTGTCCTTTCGGCGAAAACGGAAAACCGCAGGCGATCCCGGCGCATATTGGAGTGACGGCAACTCCACCTGATTCCCAAGAGCTGGCAAGACGGCCTCCAAGCGATCGTCGATAGTGTTCTCGTTCAGGTCATGCTCCGATCCACCGACAATGGAGATTTGTCCCGTGGCGGAATTCCACGTGGCCTTCCCCAGCTCGGGTGCAACTTCGATGATGACACCCGGCGCGATGCTGAGATGACTGGTCTGGAAGAATGATGCAACAATACCTGCCCCTGTGTCATAGCCAGAAGCGGGCTGAATGCGGATTTTGCCACCTTGAATCGTGATGGAATCTGCGGCGATGCGATCCCACCCTCCTGCGCCGCCTGATCGAACTTCGAGCACCAAGGTCCCCGATTCCATGACAAAATTCCCATCAACGGTCATGGTTCCGGGCGAGAACCCTGGACTGATGAAGCCACCAGCATTGACCAGATCATTTCCCCCAGCCGCCGAACCACTGACGGTGCCAGTGCCGATCATGTAGCCACCCGGACCTACCACAAGAGCACCTGGGCGAAAGTCCTGCTCGCCGGCGTTGGCGGCATCGCCAAGGTAGATGGCCGATGTCGCATCAATGGAGATCGGCGTGGCGTTGGCGGCGAGAAATGCAGGCGATACCGAGTCAGGCCGTTGCCATTGACCAAAGGCTCCCATGTATCCACCGATGGCAAGTCGCGCATCAGAAGTGAGGTTCAATGCGCTCTGCCCGCCCAAAGTGGAGAAGAATCCGCCCGCGAATGCCGCAGGCGGCAGCGGCCCCGACGGTCCCGATGGTGTGCCGATGTTTGGATTGCTTGTGACACCGAGTTGCACGTTGCGGAATCCGCATCTTGTTCCCATACCGGAAATGGTGATGGATCCGTTTCCGCCAACAAACTGGGCAGCCCCCAGTGTGCCAGTCACCGTCGATCCGCCGCTGATGGTAAGAGTGGAATTGATCGCCACCGATGGTGGCTCACCCGGGATGCTGAAGCCGCCTGAAGAACCCACGAGAAGATCGACTTGATGAACCAACGAACCATCGCTGATGAGTCCGATGCTGCCTCCGCGCGAGTTTCCCAACTGCAACGATTGGGAAATGCCGGTCATTTCCACTCGCTCCGGCTGCCATGAGCTTCCGCGCATCGTGAAGAGTGCGCCATCGCCAAGACCCAAGGAAACCTGGTTCAACACAGCAGGACTGGCCACAGAGCCGATCTCGCATTGCACCTCGGCGTCCAGAAAACTGAGGCTCACATTCTTCATGCTCGCTCCGATGACGCTGAGGTCACTACCTGCGGTGGTGTTCTGAACGGAAACGTACCTTACATCGGCCACGTATTCACCCTCTCCATGCAATGCAGTCTCACCACCACGGAGCATTGCTCCACCAGTCAGACTGATATCCAGATGACTCCAGCGGTCGGCAGGAGCTGTCGAGTAGTTATGTGGGGAAAACTGGCTAAATGGCTTGAGCCGAAGCTCGGAGCCTGCGCCAGAAGCGGAAAAAAGCAAACTGCCACCGGGATCAATGCCCAGGGAATTGGGGATATCGATTTTTCCACCACTGAGTGAGGAAATGACGTGGGCTTGTGGATTGAGATGGAGCGGAAGCCCCATGGCTTGGGTAAGGGCGATGCGTCCGTTGGTCGTCGCGACCCAATCGAGCTGCGCGGAGCCGAAGGTCGAGGAGACCGATGAATTCACATCGTGCAGGGTGATGCTGCCATCGCGATTGGCGCGCAGGCCCATTTTCCCGTTGTTCGAGAGGTTCGAGACTGCGCTTTGAAAGTGCATGGTCGCTCCATCCTCGATCTGCGCCAACACGCCGCGAAATCCCGTCAGGATCGTGGGACCGGTAACGGAAAATGCCGAGGCCGTGGAGTTCACTCCAGTGGCATGAAAGACAACGGCAGGATCAGTCTCGGGAGCATTGCCGTTGACAATGACCGTGCCCAATGTCGCCCGACCACGTCCTGAGCTTGCATCGAAGACCTTTCCACCGGCACTATTGAGGACAACGTTTGTCGCCTGAAATTGGCTGTCACTCTCGATTGCAACCGCAGTGTTGTTCGTCGCCGGGATGACTGCGGGAACGAAGGAGTAGTTGAATGACGTGAGTTGCGCGGTTGCACCCGTTCGCAGTTTCAGAGAGGGAATGGTCTGCAAGCCACTCCGCGAGATATCCACACTCCCCAGGCTGCTGAAATTGGAGGAAGATACATCGCCGCTGAACGTGAGAGAACCTCCCCAGACTCGGGCGTTTTCCGCTTCCACGACCGTGCGGTCGAATTCGACCTCGGATCCGGACAAGACCTCAAGCCATTCGGCTCCAGCTACGACAAGCCGCCCAAAAGGGTCTGCGGGTACATCCGGCGTGCCATCGAACACGATCTTATCCGCACCACGGAAACCGAAATACATACCGGTAAAAGATGGAGTCGTCGCAGGCGGAGCGAATCCAAGCCGGGCAGCGGTATAAAGTCTCAAGCCTTCGGCCGGTAACGAAATCGGCACACCTTCCGGATTCTTCACCCCGAAGTACAGGTAGTGGGTATCGGTTGGCACGATGGGACTCTCCAGCGGGTGGCTAAGGTTGCGCCAAAAACCCGGATCCCAGAAGGACTTTTCCGTTTCCCTGGAAAGGTTGCTTGAAGCGACCTGTTCACCGATCAACTCGTCGTTGGGCGCTGCGTAAACGGGCAAGGCACCGAGGGCCAACGCCGCAGACCATGCACAGGGGTGAAGTCTGGACATGGAGCAGCGCAGCACATGACGACGCGGCATTGCTCTTGAAGAAAAAATCAGGTGCCCGGGGAGTTTCATAGTTGAAAGTTAACTTAGTAAAACCTTCAGCCGGAAGCGGCAGCTGCGTCGATAAAAAACTTGGATCGAGTTCAAATTCGCGGCCGGTTTTGACAAGATTTCCCGCAAAAAGGGGCTCTGCAACGAAACGGCATTCGGAGATCGGAAGACGAAATCTCACGCAGCGCCGCAACGATGCGACGAATCATGACAAGATCCCAGAACCAGTCTTCGTATCGGCGTAGGGTGAAAAACAGAGATCAGAGGATTGGATCATTCGGCCAGCCCGACCCCTTGGGTGATCAGCAAACCTGATGAAGGTCCAAGCAAATTGAGCTCTCTGGATACGGCTTCGAAGCTAGGCCCGGATACGCTACAATTGATGAAACTTTTGTTGAATTAAAGTTAATAATGATCGAGATATTACAATTAATTATTTAGATTATTCTTCACGGGTGTCCGGTTGAATCGAATTTGAGAGTTTAGAATGCTTTCCTGATGAGAGGCTTAGGTTTGGAAATCGATGTGACGGATTTGAATCCCGGAGCGTCAGCTTGCAGGATGTGC
>JAIXPW010000068.1 GCA_027485995.1 Verrucomicrobiaceae bacterium | reverse complement strand
CCCATGGTGAAGCCCCGCAGGCCCTCCTCCTGGATCGGCCGGACCTCGCCGTAGCCGACGGTGAAGATCGAGATCACCACCATGTAGATCGAGTCCGACCAATCCCAGCCCGCCACGCGGTAGCCGACGATGCCCACGACCATGATCAAGGCCATGAAGGCCAGGCCATAGACGAGATTGCGGGTCGGAGCGGTCATTTCAGGAACGCCGCTCCCTCCGCATCTTGCATACCATCTGTGGGGAAATCTCCGCCGCCTCGGGCTCCGGGCTTGTTTGAGGTTCCAGGTGAAAGGGACGTCCAGACCTTTTCCGGGGGCCGGCTCCGGCAAGCACGACCACCTGCCCGCAATGGCTTCATCGGGCCGAGGTCGTGCCTCACGGCAGCTCGGACCGCACCCGATACAAGCCGGACGCAGCGGAGTTGTTCAGCGTCCGAACCACGGTGGAGCCGGTGCCGCGGAGGGCTGGGAGGACCGTTTCCCAGAAATCACCGGGCACGACGTAGTGCTGCACGCTGTAGAGTCGGTCTGCGGAGGTGGGATAGGAAATGGTCCCGTTCACCAAGCCCGTGCGGGTGTAGGTGGCTTGGAAGACCGAAGATCCGGAAAGCGGATCGGTGGCCCCAAGATACTCGGCGAGGTTCGATTGACCATCGCCGTCGAAATCCGCATCGCGCTCGCCGCCTCCGGCGTTGATGTCCGCGCTGCCGAAGGTATCGACCATCCACTTGTAGTAGGCGCTGTCCTCGGCAAAGGCGCTGCCGATGGACTGCTGGCCGGCTCCATTGAAGTGGAGGTTGTCCGCCTTGAGGCCGAACTCGTCGGTGCTGAAGATCGAGGTGCGCGGATCCGCCGCCGCCACGGCGTCCTCGGCGCTGCGGACGAGGTTGAGCTGGGTGCTGTCGAGGTTGGTCTGCTGGCTGGAAAGACGGGCGATGACGAAGGGCAGCGAGGCGCCAAAGGTCGCGCGCACGTCGGCGATGAAGGCTGTTAGATTCGCCTGATAGAGGGATGCCGAACCGGAGACCGCGTCGGACTCGCCTTGGAGCCACACCATCGATTGAAGATCCACCGTGGCCTGCGGATAGGCGGCGGTCAGTGCGGCGAGTCCCTGGGTGACGGTTTGCTGGAAGGTCACGTAATCCGCCCCATCGCCCGTGGTGGTGGCATTGCCGCCTGCCTTCCAGTCGGTCTTCAGGTCCGTGCCGCCGTTGGCATACTTGATGATGGCGACGCGGGTGCCGGACTCGCCTTTGTAAAGATCCGCCAGGCGACGACCGAGAAGGATTTCCGGCCCAGTCTGCGCGGTCTCGGAGAGGCCGGGGCGAAGGGTGGTGAGGGTCGGGCTGCCACCTTCGATCTTGTAGAAGAAGCTCACATCATGTTGGGCCAGTTGAAGGTTTCTCGGACTGGTGGGAAACTCGGCAAGCAAGCTCCGGCCATCCGCATTCGATTGCCCGCCGAGCAGGACGACGCGCAGTTTTGTGATCGTCGCAAGGGGTTGCTCTGCGGCGTAGAGATCATTGACCTGGCCGGCGGAGAGCGCCGAGTTGTAGACGTGGACCTCGTCGAGGGAGCCCTGGAAATTGTAATGCAGCGAGGTCGTCGGATAGGCCTTGCCGATGGTGTCGATGGCGAAGGCGGTGTTGCCGGTGAGGGTTTGTGTGAGTTGTCCGTCGAGATAGAATGCGAGGCTGCCCGCGCCGTCCGCGACCAGGGCATAGTGATGGAGCAACTGGTCCTTGGGCCCGGTGAAATCGAGAGTGGTGGCGTTGGAGGATCGGAATCGAAGGCCGGTGAAGGAATCGTTCAGCCAGATGAAATCGGAGGTACTGGCAGCGGTTCCCATCACCATGCCCTTGTCCGTTCCCAGCGAACCCCGACGGGCCCACCATGAAGTCGACCACGCGGACGTGGCGCTGTAGCCACCGGGGTTGGTGAGGGTCACATAACTGCCGTCCGCGCCATCGAGCGAAAGCGCACCCGCGCCTTTCGCGATCGAGGCCGAATCGCTGGTGATGGCTGCGGCTCCCACGGCCGTGCCGACATTTCCCGCGCCGCTGCTGTCGGAGAAGTCGGTATCATAGCGATGATGGAATCCGGCATAGGCTGGGACGTAGTTCGGATCGTTGTTGGTGTAGAGCGCAGAGACCTTGGTGGCGGTGAGGGCCTCGTCGAAGATCCACATTTCATCGATCTGGCCGTTGAAATCGAAATCGTTCGCCGTGGTGTAGGCCTCTCCGATGGTATTGGACGTGAAGCCGGTCTGCTTGCCAGTGGCTGCGCTCACGAAGGCCCCATCAACATAGAATGACACCGTCGTCCCCGAGGCGACGACCGCGTAGTGATGCCAATTCGTGTCATCAGGTGCCACGAAATCCGCTTGCCTTGGGGTGGTGCTGTCGCTGCTGCGCCAACGAAAGCCGGTGCGCCCTGAGGCCTGATCGGACAGCGCCATGAAGAAGTTGGTATTGTTCCGGTCACCCACGACCATGTCAAACTGCGCAGCCTGACCGCTGTCTCCCGCCGATTTCCTGGCCCAGAACGCATAGCTGTAGGAGATTCCGGAGGCGAAGGTCTTCTCAGGGATGACGACGTAGTCCCGCTCCGCGTGCAGGGTCAAGGCACCTCCGCCGAACTTGTAGGCGCCGCTAGTGGTGGTGATGCCGGAGTTCCCGAGAGTTCCGACATCGGTGAGCGTGCCGTTGCGGGCACTGCCGGCCGTATCGTCATAGCCGGAATCGAAGGGATAGTGAGCCCAGACACCCGCCTGGCTGAAAGCTGAGGTGAACAGAAATAGTGCCAGCCCGAGCTGCGCTGATTTTGATGGGGATGGCCTCATGGTGATTGGGTTTCCCATTCACTACCTCAGTGGCGCGGCCATGGGAAACACCCGATTTCAAAAAGGGCAAAAGAGTTGGTCGCGAACGTCCCATCGCGCAAATCCTCCGGACGACGGGTTGGAAGACGTCAGGATGATGGGAGGTTTCACGAGGCGAACTTCCAGGCCGGCTTCCAGTCCTTCGGCAGCTTCTCGCCCTTGAGCGCGGCACGGATCATTTCGATCGGGATCGGGCCCTCACGGAGGACGCGGTCATGAAACTCGCGCGGACTGAGTTTTCCCGGACCGGTGAGTTCACGGAACAGGGAGCGGAGTTGGAGCCCGCCGGTCATGTAGGCGGCCTGATAGAGCGGTCCATAGCTGTCACCGATGTAACGCCGCACCTCGGAGGTGGCACCGGCGCGTTCGTGGCCGACCCGATCGACGAGGAAATCAATCATCTCGTTCGGCGTCATTTCCCCGAGGTGGAACTTCAGGCTGACGATCACGCGGGCGCAGCGGTGCATGCGCCAGAACAGCGCGCCAACCTTCTCCTCGGGGCTTGCCGCGTAGCCGAGATCCCACAGCAGCATTTCCCAATGCAGGGCCCAGCCCTCGACGAGGAACGGCGTGCTGAACAGTTGCCGCTGGGTCGAGTAGCGGCTGGCCATGTAGCCCTGAAGATGGTGGCCGGGGATCAGTTCGTGCGGCGTGACGATGTGCAAGAAGGCCGCGTTGTTGCCGCGCATGCTCATCAACTTGTCCTCGTGGGACATGGATTCGTTGGCGTAGGCGACCTGGATGTGCGGCCTACTATAGGCGGCGTAGGGAAGGGTCTTCTGCTGCTCCACGCCAACCATCGAAATCCCCCACGTTTCCTCGGCCAGCTTCGGAATCGTGACAAGGTCCTTGTCCTTGAGGAAACGAATCGACTTCTCCGCCTCCTCCTGGGCGACCTTTCCCTGCCCGCCCGGTGCGGCATGCTGGGCCTTGATCCTGGCGAGCGCCTCCTTGCGATCCTTGCAACCCATCGCGGCGGCAGCCTTGTCCATCTCCGCCTCGCACCAGGCAAACTCCGTGTTGGCGATGACCAGCAGCTCGTCCGACGAGGTGGAGAGCATCTCGGCCGCGAGTTGTTCGGCAAGCGCCTGCCTGCCGATGGGATCGCCGATCAAGGGGTCTCCAGGCTCGCCTTTCAAGCCCGCGAGGTCCTTGCGGAAAAACGCGGCCGTGGCTTCGAGTTCCTTCTTCAGCGCGCCTTCGGGCTGACGCATCCACCAGCCGAACTCCGGCTCGAAGCCATCGTAGTAGGAGAACCATTGTTCGAGCTTTCCAGAGAGTTGATCCAGCACGTGGGCGGTTCTAACAGCCAGGATCGGGCTCACTTTCGGGAGCGTGGGGTGCTCGGGATCGAGCTTCTTCCTCAATGCCTTCAAGTCCTCGGCGGCCTGTGCCAGAATCCCGGCCGACCTTTCCGGATCGAGGTTCTGCTTCGCCGAGCGATCGCCGAGCAGCTCCTGCAGAGGGCCGAAAAAGCCGATCAGCGGCTCCATTTCCGCACGCCTGGACTTCTGGAGCGCCAGACTCTGCCTCGACTCGATCAGATGGGTGTGCAGAAGATGCCAATCGATCCGCGCGGCCGGAGTCAGGCTGTCGAACTTCAGTTCATCGAGACGCTTGAGCCATTGCTCGAACAACTGGTCCTTGCGTGTGAGATCGGCCATCGAACCGGGGACATCGCGGACGGCGAAGAGGTCCGTCTGGTCGGCGCGATACTCCGAGATCAGGGAATCAAGGCCCTCCGCCCTCATTTCGGCGATGAAAGCCGCGAACGCCCATCCAACCAACGCCAATTGACCCAAGGAACATCCCAACAAACGCATGGCTTTCCTCTGAACCGATCGACTCGCCGTCACAAGCAAGAACCACCGAACGACTCAGCCTGATCCCGGGAACATCCCCGATCGCATCGGTTCAAGGGCCCGGGAGAGGTTGAAAAATGCGAATCAGGCTCGGGCATTGGGGATTGAAGGAAACCACTTCCTCCCATCTAACGATCCATCGCATGAACGGCTGTCGAAATCAGGCTCAGCCATACAAGAATCGGCCCCAGCAAAGCCGCGAGATTCTCTGGAATAAGAGGCGCTCCGCTTGGTCGACTAATCTAGAGCGATCATGACAGAGAGTGCCCGCCCTCTGGAACGCGTCCACGGGGTCGGTGATTCCTGCTTCATTCTGATCCGCGTTTGAGGGGCGACAGCTTGGAAAGGTCATCAGTTCACAGGGCTGGTCTCTTGCCTCTCGCAGCTGATACGATGATCGGGGATCTCAGCCAATGGAAGCAGTGCCTCAACTCCGGCCAAGGGGGTGCAGCACGGCCATCATCAATCTGCTTCCCCTCCCCTTCAGCCACCGAGATAGCTCATTTCGGCCTTCTGGCCGGGAGGATCGAGTCGTCCACGGAGTTCGGAATAGCGGTCGCTTCGATCCGACCAGACCGCCCCCAGCGATCTTGAAAGCGTGGCATCATCGGCCCCACCGCGCAGAAGCGCCCGCAGGTCATGGCCGGTCGCGGCGAACAGGCAGGTGAAGAGCTTTCCTTCGGCGGAAAGGCGCAGGCGGCTGCAATCCCCGCAGAACGGCCTTGTGACCGAGGCGATGATCCCGATTTCTCCACCACCGTCCGTGTGCTTGAAGCGAAGTGCGGTTTCACCGGGATGCGCGGGTGGCAGGGCTGTTAGAGAAAACTCGCCGTTGACTTGATCCAGAATCTCGCTGGCAGAGACCACCTCTTCCATCTTCCAACCGTTGGTCTCGCCGACATCCATGTACTCGATGAAACGCAGCGTCACCCCGGACTCGCGGGCCCAGCGGACCAGCGGCAGGATCTCGCCCTCGTTCCATCCACGGCGGATCACCGCATTGACCTTCACCGGCAGGCCGAACACCCGCGCGGCCGAGATGCCGGCCAGCACGCGGGAAACCTCCGCGCCGGTGCCGTTCATGCGTCCGAAGATTTCCGGGTCTATGGCATCGAGGCTCACCGTCACCCGTTTCAAGCCCGCCAGCGCCAAACCTTCGGCGTGATGCGGCAGAAGCACGCCGTTGGTGGTCATCGCGAGATCGATGTTTCCCGGAATGCTGGCCAACAGGCCGACGAGGTCCTCGATTCCCCGACGCAGCAAGGGCTCACCACCGGTCAGGCGGATCTTGGTCACCCCGAGCCGAATGGAAAGCGAGGCGAGCCGATGGATTTCCTCGAAGCTCAGCAGCTGGTCCTTCGGTAGAAAGGCGTGGTTGGCTCCGAACTGATCCGAGGGCATGCAGTAGCCACAGCGGAAGTTGCAACGATCCGTCACCGAGATCCGCAGATCGCGCAGCGGTCGGCTCAGGCGGTCGTGCAAGGTTGTCATGCCACAGATTCCCGCAGCGCCCGCGCCAACCCAACGAAAATCGTCTCGGGAAGCGTGAGGGGATTCACTTTCAGGGACGCGTGATCCTCATCCCCACGGGCTTGACGCCATCGACGCGGCGGGGCATCCGATGGGCATGCCTTTCCGCTCTCCGGTGTTCTGGGTGGTGCTGACCCAGGTCCTGTTCACGACCTCCGACCTGATCGGGCGCTCGGCGATGAAGACCCACGGCTTCAAGGCGGCATCCTTCTTCTCCTTCTGGTTCCTGGCCTACTGGCTGCTCAGACAGCTCGCGATGTTCGGGCAGCTCTATGTGTTTTCGACCTTCGAACTCGGTCGCAGCATGGCCCTTTTCGGCGCGGCCTCGATCGTCCTTTCGAACGTGCTGGGCTTCCTGCTGCTGCGGGAAACCCTGAGCCTGCCCGTGTATGTGGGGGTCTCGCTGGCCATCCTCGCCTTCCTTTCCCTGGCCCTGCTGCCTGCCAAGGCCTGAACCCATGAATGCCCTCATCCCATCCTCGGAGGCCACGGCCAGGATCGCTGCGGCGCTTTCAGTCTTGTCCGTGGAAACGGTACCGCTCAGGGCTGCAATCGGCCGCGTGCTGCGGGAAAACCTGGTCGCCGATCGTCCGCTGCCCCCCTATAGGCGTGCCACCATGGACGGCATCGCGTTCCGGTTCGCACCGGTGAATTCTGTTAGAATCGCCGGGCTTCATGCCGCAGGTGATCCACCCCCGCGTCCGTTGCTGGAAGGCGAGGCCTGGGAAATCATGACCGGTGCCCAGGTGCCGGAGGATTGCGACACCCTCGTGCCGTATGAGGAGGTCACGATCAACGACGGCGTGGCCACGATTTCCGGAGAACAGGCGCCTGGACGTTTCATCCACGAGGTCGGTACGGATGCCCCTGAAGGCGCGATCCTCGTGGCCGAAGGAACCCGGCTCGGAGCGATGGAAATCGCGATCGCCGCCTCGATCGGAATGGAGGAACTGACCGTCTCGCAGCGGCCCCGCGTCACCCTGCTCACGACCGGCGATGAAGCAGTGCCTGTCAACGCGATCCCCCTGCCCTGGCAGATCCGACGCTCGAACGGCCCGATGTTGGAAGCCCTGCTGAGCGACCATGCGGAGGTCCTTCACCATCATCTGCCCGATGACGAAGGGCAGCTCGGAGCATCCGTCGATACGGCCCTGGCCTCCAGGGATCTCATCGTGCTTTGTGGAGGCATCTCGAAGGGAAAGCGCGACCATGTCCGCAGCGTGATCGAGTCCCGGCTCGGGCCGCCTGTTTTCCATGGTGTCCTCCAACGTCCCGGCAAGCCCCTCGCCTTCTGGGCCGGACCTCCGCCGGTGTTCGCCCTGCCGGGAAATCCAGTTTCGGTGCTCGCCACCTTCGTCCACTATGTGTTGCCCGCCCTTTCGATCCTGCAAGGCTGCGATCCCGCCACACGCCCCCTGTCATCGCTTTCATCATCTCTTGATCCTCATCCATCCCTGACATGGCTTCTTCCCTGTCGAATCAACTCCAAGGGTGAGGCCGTGCCACTGCCCCCCCATAACTCCGGCGACTTCGTCTCAGTTGCCGGGGCCACCCATCTCCTTGAAATCCCTCCCGGCCCAGCCACCCTTCCAGCAGCAACCATGGTCTCCACCTCTTCGTTTCGAGTTTAGAATTTAGAACACAGCCATCCCACAGGATGGGCGCGATGACACACCGGCCTTGATTTAGCGAGGCCTTGGAGGGTGTTTTCAGTGCATGGCGATTGCGACTTTTCGGGCGATGGTCGTGCTTTCCTTG
>JAIXPW010000221.1 GCA_027485995.1 Verrucomicrobiaceae bacterium | reverse complement strand
CTGGAATACATCCTCATCGAAGGCGTGAACGATGACCTCGATCAGGCCCGCATCCTCGCGATGCACGCGCGACGCCTGAAGGCCAAGGTCAACCTGATCCCCTACAACACCGTCGAGGGGCTCGAGTGGAAACGCCCGTCGGAACATCAATGCCGCGCCTTCCGCGACATCCTGAAAAACGCCGGCGTCACCGCCATGCTGCGTCTCGAAAAAGGGCACGACATCGACGCCGCCTGCGGCCAGCTCCGCCTCAAGCAGGAGACCGAGGAAGGCATCATCGAGGCACCTGCGAAGAGGTAGAAGCGCCTTTCGCCAAGGCTTTCCAATCCCGCTTTGGATGAAGGCCCGCCTCGGTGACGACCGGATCGAGAACTTTGAAGAAATCGTCGGGGCACTTCAGCCTGCATGCGTCCCAGTTGATGATCTCGCATTCGAAGCAGACCTTCATCGTGCTGATCACTTTCTCCCTCTCGTAGAACCGAATGGTGTGATGGAACTCCGGAAGGCACATCGCGTAGCCACCCGAGCTAACGGGACTCAGAGCTTCCACCCGATTGAGGAATGCACTCCTGGTGTCCGGACTCAACGTCGAGTTTTCGTAGTGAATGTCCGGCCTGGATTCGGACAGTTTCCGATCAGGAAAATCGCTTGGAGAGGAATGCTCCTCGATCCTGACCGTCGTTGCTTTCCGCAGCGTCTGAACCAGCGTTTCACGAAAGATGGGGCCATGCGTCCCGTGGATTTCGCGCGTCTGACATTGGTTCAGGACGAGTAAACTCAGGCAAGCCAGCGCTAGGAAAATTGCCTTCATCATGAATGTTCAAGCTTCCGAAAAATACCTCCCACAGCGCTGCTTCAACAACTCCACCAACGCTGGCTCCATGAACTCAAAACGGTCCGGAATGTCGAGCACCACGACCTGCTTGCCAGCCAGCGCCCGACCGAACTTCTGGTTCAACCGCCGACGATGCACCGGCTCCATGACGAGGATCAGGTCGGCCCATTCGATCTGTTCGAGGGAAACCGGCACCTCGGCATCGCGGCTGAGCCCGGCGGAATCGACCTCGACCGCCGGATGATCCGCGAAGATCGCCTCGGCGGTGGGGCTGCGCAGCTTGTTGCGCGAACACAGGAAAAGGAGGTGCTTCCTCATCGGGACACGACGTTGGTGGGCGATTGACGGGCCGTCAATGCAGCGACTCGAGTGTCTGGCCCCACCCCTTCGCGGGATTGACCCGCAACGG
This sequence comes from Verrucomicrobiaceae bacterium, assembly GCA_027485995.1. Lineage (GTDB taxonomy): Bacteria > Verrucomicrobiota > Verrucomicrobiia > Verrucomicrobiales > Akkermansiaceae > Luteolibacter. Next base: position 96,241 of record JAIXPW010000221.1, on the reverse strand, counting down.
TTTCCGGCTTAACTGTGCAGGGGCCGCCGGGTCATTGATTCTCCAGCCGCCCACAAACCCAACCGACGCTCCGTGCCCCGCACGGAACTTCGAACCATGCGCCTTTGCAGCATCATTTTCATCGCCCTCGGGCTGCTTTCGCTCGGCTCCATCGCCCGGGCGGCGGACGCCGTGTTGGTGAATGACTCGATCGTCGACTCCCAGGCCTACAATTTCCCCAGCGTCACCTTCAGCGTCCCCACGGTCCACGGCGTGACCTTCCAGCAGGACGGCGTGGTCACCCACAAGGGCTGGCAGTACGCCGCCTACTACCAGAGCTTCTTCAATGGCTCCCGCAACATCGGCCGGGTCTCTGTCGGACGTCGGCCGCTGCCCGGTGGAACGTGGCAGACCTTCACGTTCAACGACTACGACTTCACCACGGTCGACTCCCACAATGACGTGGTGATCGGGATCTGCGCGGAGGACGGCACCATCCATCTTTCCTTCGATCACCATGTCAACAACCTGCGATACCGGGTCTCGGTGGCTGGTCTGGCGAACAATCCCAACACGACGGCCTGGAACGCCTCGATGTTCGGCCTCACACTGGACCGCTTCACTGGCAGCACCGCGTTGACCCAGGTCACCTACCCACGATTCATCCCCACGCCTTCGGGGAAACTGCTTTTCACCTACCGGTCCGGAAGTTCGGGAGGCGGCGACGAGGTGCTTTTTGAATACAGCGGAATCACCGGAACCTGGACAAGAGTCGGCCAATACACCACCCGCAGTGGCTCTTACACCGGCACCTTTGCCTCCGGCACCGATCGCAACGCCTACTTCGACATGACGGTCTTCGATTCCAGCGGCAGGCTCCACGCCACCTGGTGCTGGCGGGAAACGCCCAACGCCTCGAGCAACCACGACGTGATGTATGCGTACAGCGACGACGTTGGACGCACCTGGAGAAATCAACTCGGCGCCCAGATCGCCGTCACCGGCACCAGTTTCATCGGAGTGAACTCGCCTGGCATCATCGGCTGGTCGATCCCCCAAAGCCGGAACTACATCAACAACTCGGCGATGGCGACCGACCGCCAGGGCCGCGTCCACGTCGTCGCCTGGCACCTGCCGGATGCCGAGCCGAACCAAGCCTTCGATCCGGCCGTCACCTCGAAGTCCCGTTTCCACCACTACTGGCGCGGCACCGACGGTGTCTGGAGGAGAAATCCCACCACCCTCACCGGCTCCCGCGCCAAGCTGGCCGCCGATGACGATGGGCGGCTGTTCCTGATGTACGGCGATGCTAGTAATTTGAGAATCGCCACCGCCAGCCCGGCGGTAAATCCCGAGGCCACTCCTGCCACCAGCTGGAATGCCTGGTCCACGATGAACCTGATCGGTGGAGCGCTTCCCGCAGGAAGGGCGCTGAGTGTGAACCTCATCACCGACACCAGCCGCTGGGATCAGGATCGTATCCTCTCACTTTACGGCCAGGAAACCAACGTCAGCGGCACCGGTCCCACGCCGCTGCACATCCTGGACTATCATGTCTCCAGTTCGGCGGTGCTTCCATCCCCTGCCAACCTATCCGAAGTGGCTCTTCCTCCGGCCAGCCTGACCTGGAGCGCTGGCATGGAGGCCGTGCAGCACGATGTCTATTTCGGCACGAACCGCAGTGCCGTGGAATCGGCAAACCTGTCATCCGCCGAGTATCGGGGCCGGGTGAGCTCCCCGACCTTTGCGCCCGGCGTACTCACCAGCGAGACGAGCTATTTCTGGCGGATCGATTCCGTCGGTTCCGGCGGCGCGGTTTCGACTGGCCGCGTCTGGTCCTTCACGATCCATCCGCCGATTCCACTGATCGGGGTGGGGAGCGCGTCTCGTGCCTACGGAGGATCCGCCACCTTTCAGGGCACGCTGGATCCGGTGATTGGGGAAAGCGCCAGCGTCACCCTGTTCATGGGCCCAACGGATGGCGGCACGGCCGCGTCCGCCTGGCAGCAGTCGGTCGAGCTCGGACCAAGACCGCTCGGCAGCTTGGTGACGCCCTCGATGCCGGTTCCGTCGGGCACGCTGGCCTTCCGCTTCCGCGCCACGAATGCCTATGGCTCAGCCTGGTCGACGGTTGGCACGCTCGCAGCGGATCGCGCGCTGGCGACCTGGGCTCGCACCACGCTCATCACGGCCAGCGGCTACACGGCGGGTGAAACCTTGACCGGTTTCCCGCTGCTGGTCCTGCTGGATTCCACAAAGGTGCCCGGATTTTCATACACGCAGATGCTCTCCAGCGGTGGTGCGGATCTAGTCTTCACCTCGGAGGATGGCGCGCAGCAATATGATCACGAAATCGAGTCGTGGAACCCCTCCGGCACCTCGTTCATCTGGGTCAGGGTGCCTGCTCTAACAGCTCAAGCCAAGCTCCGCCTGTGGTGGGGGAAATCGGGCGAATCCGCACCGACCTCGACCGCTCGTGCAGCAACCTGGAGCAGCGGCTTCGGCGGCGTTTGGCATCTCAACCAGAGCCTCGGCTTTCAGACGGACTCTTCTCCAAATGCCTTGTCGGGCACCAGCACCGCGATTGCAGACGCCAGCACCTCGATCATCCCGAAGGCTGCCACGCTCAATGGCACAAGCTCCATCGTCACGATCCCGAATGCCTCCGCCTTGAACCCCTCGTTCATCAGCGTCGAAGCCTGGGTGAAGACCACTTCCACCGGTCTTTGCTCGATCCTTAGCAAGGATAACTCCGGTAGTGTGAATCGCGTCTGGCAGTTCCGCGTGAATGCCGGGAAGGTCGAGTTCATTCCCTTCAACGCCACCGCCAATGCCAACGTGGTCAGCACGGCGGTCGTGAATGACGGCCAGTTCCATCACGTCTGCGGCACCTGGGATGGGACGACCGCCCGTGTTTACGTTGATGGAGTTCAGTCCGGTTCCGTCGCCTTTTCCGGCAGTCTCCGGACCGGCCAGGCCAATGCCGCCTTCATCGGTCGCATGGAAACGGGCACACCCAACTTCTTTCCCGGCACGCTCGATGAAGTCCGCCTGTCGCGAAGCGCGCGCTCGGCGAACTGGATCAAGGCGAGCTACGACAACCAGAAGCCGTCAGCCGCGTTTCTAACAGCCACCGCCGCCGCGCCGCCCGATCTCGATGGCGATCATCTAACCGATCCTTGGGAGGTGGCGGAACTGGGAGCCACCAACGTGTCCGACGGCTCACAGGATGCCGATCAGGATGGAGCCTCCGACCTCCTCGAATATGCCACCGGCAAGGATCCCACCTCCGGGGCGGATGGGCCGGTTGTTTCGATTCTTCCGTCAGCCGTCTCAGCGCCTGAGTTCGTCTTCCAGCAGCTTTCCGGAGGCAGCGGGAGCATCGGGGTCAACTACGCGGCAGCGGGATTGAGATACCTCGTGGAGGTTTCAGACGGCCTTGGCAACTGGCAGTCGGGCAGTGCCTTCGTGCAATGGAGCAACCGTCGCGAGTCCTTGCCGGGCGGACTGGAGCGGGTCGGTGTCCGCGTGATCGATCCCGCCCTCATGGCGAAATCGAAGCTCTTTTTCCGCCTCCGGATCCAGCCGGCTCCCTAGATCGCCTCGCTATCCCATCACGATGCGGCTAGACCCATTCATGTCTTCCTCCCGCGAACCCCTCGATCTCACCCTGAGAGATGGCACGCCAGTAAGGGCGAGACGCCTGCTTCCTGAGGATCGCGGGCTGGTCGCTGAGGCCTACCGACGGCTTTCGCCCGAGGCCCGCTACCATCGCTTCTGGACCCAGAGCGGCGAACTGATCGGCGAGCGGATGCTGGACCGACTGCTGAAGGTCGATCCTGGAAATCATGAAATCTGGACCGTCTATGATCCCGCCCGCAGCGAGTTCATGCCGATGGCCGCCTCGAGCTGGTGGCGTGATCCCGAGAACCCGGGCGAAGCCGAAATTTCCGCGACCGTGCTCGACCGAGATCACGGTCGCGGCATCGGCACGCTGATGCTCGCCATCATGTGGCTCACCGCCTTCCGCGCCGGGATCACCACCCTCGTTGGCCACGCGCTTCTGGAAAACCGGGCCGCCGCCCAGTGGATGCGCCGCACCGGAGCCATCGGCGCTTGGGACGGCTACAAGAATGTCTATCGCTGGGACCTCGCCGACCTCGGAAAACTTCCCGAAACCCGCGCCGCCGCCGAGCTCGCCGGCTGGCTCGCGGAGCTCTCACAGAGGTTGTTGGAGGAGTGAGCTCCCTGTGAGCCTGTTGCACTCAGCCGGGGAAATGCTGTCCGAGCCGTTCGTCCAGAAGCGTCTGGAACTCGACGAGGGAAAATGGCTTTTTCAACAGGACGTTGGGCAGCTCATCGAGGAACCTGATCTCGCCTTCCGTAGTGCCTCCTGAGGTGAGGAACACCATCTCGGACGCCTTGATGGGACAGGATTCCCTGAGAGCTCTGTAAACCTCCGCGCCACTCATCACAGGCATCATCAGGTCGCAGATCACCAGATCCCAGTTCTCACCAGGATCCAGGATTTTCTCCAGTCCGGCACGCCCGTCATGGGCGATCGTGACATCACACCGTGCCTGCAGCATCAGGGTCATCATCTCGCAGATGAATGGATCGTCGTCGATCAACAGCAGCCGGGCTTTGGTTGCCTGCGTCAACGGAAGCTGATCCGTTGCATGTGCCTCCACGGAATTGGCGGTTCCACTGGGGAGGAGGATGACGACCGTCGTCCCGGATGGGGAGGTATCCTGGATGTTGAGGACGCCTCCGTGCGCTTCGATGATGCTCCGGCACATGGGAAGTCCCAAGCCGGTTCCTCCGCTGCAGTCGTGCGTGGTGAAAAACGGATCGAACACATGAGGAAGCGCCTCAGGCGGGATGCCACTGCCGGTATCGCTCACCTCGATCCGGATCTGCTGGCCTTCGGTCCGCACACGGATCCGGATCTCGTTGTCCTCCCTGGGACCGGAAATAGAATGAACCGAGTTGAAAAGCAGGTTCGAGATGGCTTGAGAGAGGCGTTTCTCAACTCCCCAAAGCGGCGGCAAGGGCCCCAGCTCTACCACCAGCCGAGCGACGGGATCGATCGCCCACCTTGCAATGGACAGGGACTCGTTGATCAGCTTGGGCACATCAATCAATCCACGAGCCGCCTTGTCCTTGCCATCCTGGATCCAGCCTTTCACATCACAAACGATCTGGGCGATCTTCTCGGTGGCGAGCACGGCGTTGCTCAACAGCGACTCGAGGTTGTCCGGGCTGAAATCCCGATTCTGGATCTGCAAACGGACCTGACCCAAGGTGGAGGTCAGCGCGGTCAGCGGATTGTTGATTTCATGCACGAGATCAGTCGCCAGCCTGCCGATGGCGGCGAGCCGCTCGCTGTGGAAGATTCTCGTTTCCGCAAGTTCGAGGAAATAGTCGCTCTCGATCCGGTCACTGTCAGCGGCGGCCCGGTCCGAGTCGGCGGCTTCGGCCTCTTTCTCAGCCGCCAACCGGTCCTTGTCCGCAGCGGCACGGTCACGATCCGCCGCTGTGCGGTCGCGGTCCGCGGCCTCCCGATCCTTTTCGGCGGCCGCACGGTCCAGCGAGGCGGCCTCGCGATCATGCTTTGCCGCCTCGCGGGCCTGGTCGGACGCTAGGCGGTCGAGATCGAGCAATTCCTTCCATCCCTTGTGGTCCAGCGCCTCGGAGCGTTCGAGTCGGAGACGCAGGGCTTCCTGCCGGAGGCTGGTCGCATTGTCCCGCGCGAGAGCGGCCTTGTCCCGAATGAGGGCAGCGGAGTCGCGCACCCGCGCGGCGTCATCACGGGTCCGGGCACCGTCATCACGGGCCCGCGCCGCCTCGGCCCGGATTACGGAAGCCTCCGCCCGCACCTCCGCACCTTCAGCCCGGCCCGCCGCCGCCTGTTCACGTTGATTCGCGGCGAAGGCTCGTGCGTTGAGGCACTGCTCACGGCGTTTCCACAAATCAGCTTCTTCTGCAGAATTTAGGTTGTTGATACCCACTAATTTTCTCTTCCGTGTTGGCAGGAATTTATCTTTTCATGGCTAAAAAGATTCTTCCAATTGCCGAAAGAAGATTCAACTAATTTGTTCCGAATTCATACTGTAAATTAAAACTTTTTTATATCACCGCACCTGATAAATTCAAGTACTCGCATGAAGTTCATTCATAGGCGAATTTCGATTTATCTTGGGAATCGTCACGAATGCCTCAGACTTGGTCTTCGTTTTGTATTATCTGCGGATCGCTTCATCGAATGAGCATTCCTGGAAACCACAGGCAGACGAATTGGGAGGTCGCCGAAAAGAAATGAATTCGGAGTCCCTCGTGAGACCATTTCCGAGCCCACTGCGGCCATTCCCTCATCATTTCCCCAGGCCCTTTTCCCCGAGGATGGCACTGCGCTTCGGCAGGGGCTGGCGGCGGAGGTTGAACTGACGGACAGCGTGGCGTTCGAGGTGGGCGACAGCGTCCTTTGGGTCGTCAGTGAAGAAGATGAGTTCGGGGTCCTCGGGGTCGATGGTGCCCTCGTCGGCCATCTTGTAGACGAAGTCCATGAGCGGCTTCCAGTAATCCTTGCCCATCAGGATGATCGGAAAGTCGCGGAGCTTGCCGGTTTGGATGAGCGTCATGGTTTCAAACATCTCATCGAGCGTGCCCGCTCCGCCGGGGAGGACGATGAAGGCGTAGGAGTATTTGATGAGGACGGTCTTGCGCGTGAAGAAGTAGCGCATGGTGACGGACTTCTGGACGTAGGGATTCACGTGCTGCTCGAAGGGCAGCTCGATGTTGACCCCGACCGAGCGTCCACCTTCCTCGAAGGCACCTTGATTTCCCGCCTGCATGATGCCGGGGCCGCCGCCGGTCATGACGGTGAAACCTAGCTTGGCGCACTCGGCTCCCATTTTTCTCGCAAGCTCATAGTAGGTCGTGCCGGGCTTCGTCCGCGCCGAGCCGAAGATGGTCACACAGGGACCGACGAAATGGAGAACACGGAAGGCACGGATGAAATCGAGGGCGACGGTGAAAAGCGTGCCGAGGTCGCGGATGCGGCTGCGCGGTCCGGAGAGAAAGGTGTGATCCGGCGAGACCAGCTCGAACATTTCCTGCTCGAGGATGTCCTTCTCGGTGATCTTGTTGGCTTCAGTCGGCTGCGGACAGTCGGGGCAATCGGGGGCGGTCACTTGATTCGCAGAGTCCGGAATCCAGATTCAAGATTCAAGAATAGAAGAGAGCGGTCGGTTGCATGTTTCCATCCTCTTCTCTTGATTCCGATCTCTGGACTCTGGAGTCTGTAATCCATGGAACTGACGATCTCGACGCCGACGCTGTTGTTTCCTGCGAGTTCGCTGCTGTTCCTGGCCTACACCAATCGCTTCCTGCACCTCTCGGCGCTGATCCGGACGCTGCATGCGGACTTCCGGACCAGCCACAGTCCGGTGCTGGAGGGACAGCTCAAGAACCTGCGCTGGCGGCTGAGCCTGATCCGCGGGATGCAGGCCTTCGGCGTGGTCAGCCTGATCTTCTGCCTGGCCTCGATGGCGGGATTCTACTTCGACAGCGGACATCTGGCGAAGGTCCTGTTCGGTCTGGCACTTGGCCTGATGGCCGTGTCCCTGCTGATGGCGCTGGCGGAGATCCTGCTTTCCGGCGGAGCGCTGGCGATTTTCCTGAAGGACATGGGCGATGAGCCCGAGCCGGGCCGCAAGCAAAAGCCGTGGGATCAGGATGAGGCTTGAACAGCCCGGCTTTGTCTGGCAAAGCACCTCCCATGACGACGCGTGAGGAAGCGGCAGAGCAATTGCGGGTGATCCGTTCGATGATGGAGCGGGCCACCGTGTTCCGCGCCCTCTCGGGCGAAACGGCCCTGATCGGAGGCGCGGCGGCACTCGGCGCGGCCTGGGTGTCCGAATCCAAGACCGGCTGGACCTGGGCAGCGATCTGGCTCAGCGGGCTGGCGGCGGTGCTGCTTTTCAACCTCTATCAGCTCGTGCGCATGGCCGCCGCGAGGAAAGGTCGGGTCTGGACCTCGGGACTGAAACTCGCGCTGCGCGGCGCGCTGCCCTCGATCATCGCCGGAGGCTTTCTCGGCTTGCTGGCGGTGAGAAGCGGTCAGCCGACGTCCACGACCCTCGCCGCCTGCTTCTGGATCCTCCATTACGGCCTCGCCCTGCTCGCGATCCGGGAATTCGCACCGAAGTCGATGGTCTGGCTGGGCTGGGCCTTCGTGCTCTTCGGCGTCGCAGCCCTGGCCTCGCTCACCGGATTGATCGATCCCGAGACAACGCCGCTGCTCGCCAAGGTCCGCAATGGCTCGCGGCTGATGGCCATCGCATTCGGAGGCTTCCATCTTCTTTACGGGGCGATCATTGTCACCACCGGCCGCCGCGAGGACACCGCCGCATGATCGACTTTTCCCAGATCGATAAAACCATTCACGAGAAAGGGCGGCTCTCCATCATGACGCTGCTCGCTTCCCGCGTGGAGCCGTGGCCATTCCAGGACCTCAAGGCCCAGCTCGACATGAGCGATGGCAACCTCATCACCCATCTGCGAACTCTTGAAAAAGCGGGCTTCATCGGCGGTGAGAAGTTCACCGGCGACGGTCGGCCGCAGACGCTCTACACGCTGAACCGCGAGGGAAGGAAGGCCTTCGAGCAGTATCTGGCGATCCTGGCGCAGATCCTCGACCTCGGGAAATGAGCGGTCGGTTTTCCAAGGCGAAGCGGATCGCGGGTGGGTCAGCGCTGATCCTGGCGACCACTTCCGCTCTGTGCGCGTTGACGATCCGCGATGCGATCGTCCCCAGCGCAGTGATCTTTTTCGGCGTGCCGTGGCTGCTGCGGATCGGGCTGCTGGGAATCGCTTGGCTGCTGCTGCGACCGATTTCGAGGAAGCTGCTTCTTGGCATTGCTGTCCTCTTCGTCGGCTCGCTGTTCGAGGGCTCACGTTCATTTCAGTGGAACTCTCCGCCCCCTGCTTCGGCTGGAGCCTTCAAGGTCACGCTTTGGAACAGCGGTCGGAACCTCTGGAAGATGCCTCGCGAGTGGCCGGTCCTCGTGGAGCCGGAAACCAAGCTCGTGGTGATCATCGAGGCCGGGCCGTTTCCGGAGGACAGCTGGCAGCGCTTCACCGCGATGCATCCGGACCTCTCTTGGGAGAAACTGGAAGGAGGCATCGTGGTCGGCGTGCGCGGCAGGCTGATCGACACCACGGCCTTCGGCGATGCCGGTCGATTCCGCTGCCACCGGGTGAGGGTGCAGATCGATGGAACGGACTACTCGGTTCTCGCGATCGATATCCCCTCGCAGCCCTGGCTACTGCGTGAACCGTACTTGGACCGCATCCGCAAGGTCGCGCCAAACGAACGCAGCCTGATCCTCGGCGATTTCAACACCCCACCAACCGCGCGGGGCTTCGATTCGTGGAAAGACCACTTCACCCTCGCCAACGATTCCGGGCGGAAAGGATTTCAAGAGACGTGGCTCTACGGATTGCCCGTGCTCACGCTCGATCAGCTTTGGATCAGCCGGGACCTGCGGAATTTCTCCACCACGAAGACGCCGACATTGAGGTCGGATCATGTGAGGATGACGTTCGAGGTCGGAGCGAGATAACGCCTCGTCTCTTCAATCTCAGCCCCAATGGGGCCTGATGAAATAGCCCGTGGGTGCAACCCCGGGGCCAGAGAACGAAATGAATCCGCGCCCTGAACTGGGCGCGATGAGATGGATCGGCGTCAGGATGTTCTTTGGTTAGGCCCGCCCGCTCCATGGCGCCCATTCAGGGTGCAACCTCCGGTGACCCCATTCCCGGGGTTGCACCCACGGGCTATTTCATCGTGCCCACTTTGGGGCTGGGAGAAATGACGAATGAGGAGTTTCCGAATGACGAAGGGAATGGCAGTCGAAATTTCTATTGCTCTCAATTAGCTTTGTGATACAAAGCTAATTCATCCGGCGAGCGCGTCGGATTTTTTCGGAACGTTCACTTTGCAAAACAAAGCCATGAAAGCGGTCATGTCGAAAGAAATCGTGGGAGCCCGTCCGTCGGTGGAGTGGAAAATCTCGCCGGTGCTGGGGATGGATTCGGAAACGCGGCAGGCGCTGGAGGGGATCGAACGCGAGGCGGCGGCAGGTCTTGTGGCGGTGCCGGGCATTTTCATGCCGGATGCCGGAGTGCGGGCGAGGCTGCGTCGGCTGGGGGTGATCGAGGAGGCGCAGGAGGAGGATTTTTCCCGGGTGAAATCGGTGGTGCTGCCCTTCGGCGGGGTGTCGATGCGGGACAAGCGCCGCTGGCAGGAGCATGGGTGGAAGGTGATGGATGCGCGTTCGCAGCAGGTCCGGCGGGCGCAGGTGGCGCTGGGCCTGCTGCGGATGGAGGGCGCGCAGACCTTGATCATCGGTCGCCACGACGACCCGGAAACGCAGGCGCTGGCGTCGGACTATCCGGGGACGATCGTGCTGGAAGACACCACCGACATCGCCCGGATGCGCTATGCCCCGGCCTTCGGCGCGGTCTGCCAGACGACGCTTTCGCCGCGACGCGTGGCCTGGCTTTCCCAGCAACTGCGGCTGCGCTACCGGGATGCGAGGCTTTCGTTTCTCGACACCGTTTCGCCCTCCATGGCCCTGCGGGAACGGGCACTCGAATCGCTCTGTGGCTGGTGCGATGGCGTGGTGGTCGCCGGTGATCGCGGCGAGGCCAGTGTGGAGGCCTTGTTGGAAACGGCGAAGCGATTCGGAAAACCGGCCGCCCTTCTCAACGATTTGCGGGAGCTGGAGGGTTGCCGGAAATTGGCACTCACGGCGGGTGGTTTCGTGATGAAGGAAGTGCTGGACGACCTCAGCCGTAAAATTGCGGGAGAAGGTCGCTTTTAGGAAATGAATGGATTGCTTGGCGAGGTGGGCAGGCTATGCCAGAAACGCATGCATGCGTGCCCTGAAAACCCTCGCCGTCGCACTCACCCTCACCCCACTGCTGCACGCCGATCCGCTGACCGAGGCCGATCGTGAGGCGTTGATCGAGCGCTTGACGAAGATTCAGGAAGGCTCCGAGAAGCTGATCAACGAGCGCTTCAACGCCGCGATCGTGGCCTACCGTGGCGCGATGGCCAGCGATGAGGCGGCGATCGAATTTTACCTGAAGTGCGTCGAGAAGCTGCAGTTCGATGACAAGAACCGGAAGGAGTCTGATTTCCGTGAATGGAAGAAGAAGCAGGATGATCAGCTCAAGAGTCCGGGCTTCAGGCGGGCGCTGCGCCATCAGCTGCGCTGGCTTGTGCTGACGCTCCAGGTGGCCAGCTCGAAGGAATCGGTCGTCAAGTTCTCGCCGGATGCCGCCAAGGCGGTCGATGATGTTTTCGCCGACATCGCAAGTCTCGACGGCCAGCGAGATCTTCTGCGTCAAGGCGTGCTCTCGACGGTGTTCGCTCAGGTGTATGAGATCGGCGCTGTGAAGGCGAACGAGTGGCCCTTGTCTCCCATCGAACTCGGGAACATTTACGGAAAGGTCATTTTCCCACCGCTGCGCCGACCCGACCGGGTTGAAAGCCTGCGGGCCGCCTGGGCGCATCGCATTCAGCAGGAAACGCTCATCGTCGAGCACTGGAGCCGCGGGGCCGATGAGAAGGCCTCGCGTGACGGCGGGCGTTCACCCGAGCAGGAAAAATTCGTGACCGAAACCTATCCCGAGTTCCTCTGGCAGGAGGAAGAGGACGTCTTCAAGGCCGGCGACCAACGCGGGGCCGCGCTCAGGATGTTCCAGCACATCGAGAAATACGCCACCCACCCGAAGGCGATCGACTGGACGAAGCAGTTCAGGGCCTTGCTCGAGCCCAGGGCGGCGGTGGCTCCGGCTGCTCCGGCCACTCCGGCACCGTGACCACGCGGCTCAGCGGCGCTGGAAACTTTCCTCCGCTGGAGCCGTGACCGCGCTTGCCTGATCAACGGTCAACACGGGTTGCATCACGCCACCGACGATCGGAAACCCGAGCGTGCCACTGACCCGCACCCAGCCGTTGTCGGGCAACGGCGGTGGAGTTTTTCCGAACTCGAGGATGATCGGAATCGCCCGGCTGTCCGCGGCGCAGCAGGTCATGAACAGCCGGTAGAGTCGCTTGCGGGTGCCGGCGGCATTGTGGTCCCGCTCGTCAACGATGCGGCCCAGCGTGGCGACTTTCATCCCGTCAAGGAGCCGTTGCTGATCGCGATCTCCGGTGGCGAGAAAGAGTTCGATCAGATCGAACTCCAGGGAGCCATCCGCCGTTTTGCGATGGGATTTTTCCAAGTCCTCACGGGTGATCGGCAGGGCAGCGGTGGTGGTGATCTGGGAGCGGGAAGGCGTCTCGTAAAGACCCTTTCGCGCGAGCGCTCCTGACGAGTAGGCGTCCTTCGACCACGCGAGTGAAAGCCCCAATGGGACCAGCATCAACAGCAGCACCACCGTCGTCGGAAGATCGGAGGAGCCATGATCGTGGCCGTCTTCACAGGCATGGCCGTCCTGATCACCCGCCATCACCAGGTTGAAGATCCCGAGCACCGCCAGGCCGAGTCCGCCGATCAGGCAGATCAGCCGGAAGTCCGGTGCGAGGTAGCGGGTGATGCGGCCGCTGGTGTGGAAATACAACAGCGTGACACTCCACGAAAGGACCGCCAGCGACAGCAGGATGCGGGAAAGTTTCGGGCTCATGGGTGCGCGGAGAACCAGAGTTGCCAGAGGATGGAAAGCCCGCCGATCGAGACAAAAAGACCAAGCGCGAGAAGGACGATGAAGCGCCTGCGCAGCACCGTTTGATACAGGAAGGTCAGCTTCACATCGAGCATCGGCCCAAAGACCAGGAAGGCCAGCTTCGCGCCATTCGAGAAGCTGTGCAGCGTGGCGGCGATGAAGGCGTCCGAGGTGCTGCAAAGGCTCAGGATGTAAGCCAGCGCCATGAGGGCCATCGGCGCGCCGACGGGGTGCCTCGCCACGTCATCGAGCCACACCGCACCGGGGGCGATGCCGGTGTTGAACAAGGCTGTTAGAGTGACCCCGATCGCGAAGTAGGCCCCGACGTCCACGAAATCACGCAGCGCGGAACGGAAGGCGGAGAGCAGTTTGGTGTCGCTGGAATGATCGCCACAATCGCTGCCGCACGACGAGCCGCAGCAGGTGGGTTCGTGGGAATGGTCGAGATCGTCGATCAGCTTTCGTTTCAACACGGCAGCCAGTGGCATTCGCGACACGATCAGCCCGACCCCCACCGCCACGAAAAAGCCCAGCAGCAGGCGCGAGGCCGTCATGAGCCCGGCATCCTGTCCCTCAAAGGCCTTCCACGTGCTCAGCGCCGTGATCGGATTCAGGATCGGTGCGGCGAGCATGTAGGTCAGCGCACAGGAAACCGGCAGGCCCTTTTTCACCAAGCGCCGGATCACCGGCACGACCGCGCATTCACAGACGGGAAAGATCGCGCCGAGCAGGCCAGCGACAAGCACCGCGCCAATCCTGTTCTTCGGCAGCAGGCGATCCATCGCACCGGACGGCAGGTAAACATCAAGCAGGCCGCTGATGAGCGTGCCCAGCAAGATGAACGGCGCTCCTTCGAACAAGAGGCTGAGAAACGCGAATGCGAAATCCTGTCGGGCATCCGGCATGCAAAAAGAATTAACCGGCCTCTCCCACGACCTCAAGCCGCACCTTCAGCTCGTGTCCGGCGTTTCAAGATTCCATGCTTCGGCGCGAACAGCAGCGAGGCGACGAACACGAGAGCCTGCACCAACACGATGCAGCCACCGGTGGAGGCGTCGAGGTGGTAGCTGATGAAAATTCCGATCGCCGTCGAGACCACCGCAGAGACCTCGGCGATCACGAGCATCCGATCAAAGCGATCCGTCCACAGGTGTGCGATGCTGCCCGGCGTCACCAGCATCGCGACCACCAGGATGATGCCCACCGCCTGGAGGGAGACCACGATGGCCATCGAAAGCAGTCCGAGCAGCAGGTAGTTGAGAAATCGATCCGGCAAGGCCAGCACCCGCGCCTGACCCGGATCAAAGCAAATCAGCAGCAGGTCACGGCGCAGCGCCAGCGTGATCGCCAGCACCACGCTGCCCAGCCCGAGCGTCTGCCACACTTGCGACCGGGTGATGCCGAGAATGTTTCCCACCAGGATGTGATCGAGGTGCATGTCCGACGACGTGCGGCTGAAGAGCACCAGCCCGAAGGCGAACAGGCCCGTGAACACCACGCCCATCACCGTGTCCTCCTTGATCCGGCTGTTCTGTTTGATGAAGCCGGTGCCGATCGCGCAAAACAACCCGGCCGCAAACGCCCCGATCGCGAGAGGAATCCCGACAATGTAGGCGATCACGATGCCCGGCAGAACCGCATGCGAAATGGCGTCACCCATCAGCGACCAACCTTTCAGGATCAGGAAGCACGACAGCACCGCGCACATCGCGGCGACGACGCTTCCCACCAACAGCGCGTCACGCATGAAGGGAAACTGAAGGGGCTCGAAGAGTTCGCTCATGGTCGTTCGGCGCTGAGGCGCACCCGGCGTTTCGAGGCGAGGATGCCGTGTTTCGGCGCGAAGATGAAGGCCGCGAGAAACACCAAAGTCTGGAGCGTGACGATGCAGCCTCCGGTCGCGCCGTTGAAATAGTAACTCGCATAAGCACCGACCAGCGAGGTGGCCACGCCCATGCCGGATGAAAGCCAGAGCATTTTCCCGAAACGATCAGTCAACAGATAGGCGGTCGCTCCCGGCGTCACCAGCATCGCCACCACCAGACAGGCCCCGACCGCCTGCAGCGCGGCGACTGACGTGGCCGCGAGCAAGGCCAGCAAGGTCACGTGCAGCACCCCCGCGCGCAGTCCCAGCGTGCGGGCCTGGTTCGGATCGAAACAGAACAGCATCAGATCCTTCCACTTCAAGCCCAGCACGATCAGCGTCACCGCGCTGATGAGGATGACCTGCAAAATGTCGGGATCGGCGATGCCGAGGATGTTGCCTAACAGGATTACCTTCAGGTCCTTGTTGGTCGCGAATTTGGAAATCAGCACCAGCCCGAGCGCGAAGTAGCTTGTGAACACGATCCCGATGGTCGCGTCCTCGCGAATACGGCTCTTCGCCTTGATGAACGCCATCGTCGCCGCCGCCAGCAGCCCGGCGACAAAGGCCCCAACCGCGAAGGGAAGACCAAGAATGAAGGCGATCGCCACTCCCGGAACCACCGCATGCGACAAGGCATCCCCCATCAGCGACCAGCCCTTGAGCGTGACGAAGGAGGAAAGGAATCCACAAGTCCCCCCAATCAACGCGCTGACCCAAATGGCCCGCAGCATGTAGTCGTACTGAAACGGAATGAGGAGATCACTCATGTTCCTCGGATCGTTGTTTGAGGAGTTCCTCGTGTTCCTGGCGGTCCTTGTATTCGAGGTGGCCGTCCTTGCCGAAAATGAGCGGGCGCTCGTCGTCTGTTAGAACCCGGATCGTCCGTCCGTCGTGCTCCTGGACGGTCGAGTGCTCGAAGTGGAACTGCCGCAGCACGCCGCCGAAGGCCGCCGCGAGATTCTCTTCGGTGAACACCCGCGAGGTCGCGCCATAGGCGAGCACGGTGCGGTTGATGAGCACCACCTGATCACAGAATTCCGGAACGCTGCCGAGGTTGTGAGTGGAAACGAGGATGATGCAGCCGGCCGAGCGCAGTTCTCGGAGCAGGGCGATGATCGCCTCCTCGGTCTTCACATCCACCCCGGTGAAAGGCTCGTCGAGCAGGATCACACGACCGCCCTGGGCGAGGGCTCGGGCGAGGAAGACGCGCTTTTTCTGACCGCCGCTGAGCTCGCCGATCTGGCGGTCCTTGAACTCCCACATCGAAACGCGGCGCAGGCTTTCCTCGACCTTCGCCTTGTCGACGGCACGCGGGATGCGGAGGAAATTCATCGCACCATAGCGGCCCATCATCGCCACATCCCAGACGCTGACGGGAAATTCCCAGTCGACGTCCTCTGCCTGGGGAACGTAGGCGACCAGGTGCTGCTTGAGCACCTCGCGCACCGGCAGGCCGTTGATGGTGACGCTGCCGGCGGTGGGTTTCACGAAGCCCATGATGCTCTTGAACAGCGTCGACTTCCCACTGCCATTCACCCCGACCAGCGCGCAGATCGTGCCACTGGCGAGGTGGAAAGTGGCGTCGCGCAGGGCAAGATGGCCGTTGGGATAGGCCACCGAGACGCCCTCGACATCGAGACACGGATCACTGACGGGCGAACTCATGGAGGTGTGAGGAATCCTTTCACGATGGTCTCCGCATTCGCTTCCAACAATTTCAAATACGTCGGCGCCGGACCGGAAGCGTCGGTCAGCGAGTCGACGTAGAGCACGCCGCCGTAGCGGGCCCCGGTTTCCTGGGCGACCTGTTGCGCGGGCTTGTCGCTGACGGTGCTCTCGGAAAAGACGACCGGAATCTTGTGCTCCCGCACGCCGTCGATCACCTGCCGGACCTGCTGCGGCGTGCCTTGGGCATCGGCATTGATCGGCCAGAGGTAAAGCGGGCGGAGACCATAGTTCGCGCAGAGGTAGGAGAACGCGCCCTCGCTGCTGACCAGCCAACGCTGCGCCTCCGGAATGGCGGCGAGCTTCTGCCGGACCGGCTCGTCCAGCGCCTTGATCTTCGCGGTGTAAGCAGCGGCATTCGCTGTGTAAACGGACTCGTTCGCAGGGTCCATGTTCACGAGCGCCTTGCGGATGTTTTCGACGTAGATCACGGCATTGGCAGGCGACATCCAGGCGTGGGGATTCGGCTTTCCGGTGTAGGGTCCTTCGGTGATGCCCATCGGCGTCACGCCCTCCGTCAGCACCGCGCTGGGCACATCCTTGACGTTGGCGAAGAATTTCTCGAACCAGAGTTCGAGGTTCATCCCGTTCCACAACACCAGGTCGGCTCTCTGCGCCTTCACGATGTCTTTTGGCGTCGGGTCGTAGCCGTGGATCTCCGCGCCGGGCTTGGTGATGGACTCCACGTCGGCGGCATCCCCGGCGACTTCCCGCGCCATGTCGGCGATGATGGTGAAGCTGGTGACGACGAGCTTTTTTCCCGATGGGCGCGATTTCTTCTCGCCGCTGCAGCCCAGCGCGAGCACGACAAAAAGACCACTGATCAGCAGAAAAAGGCCCCGTCGACGGAGCGGCCCTCGGTTCCGATGGTCGGATTTCATGGTGCGATTTTTGGTCGTTTTCATGTTCGGTTCAACGTAGAATTTTAGATGAGGCTAAATTTTTGGTCAAAACTTCGTGCTGATGCCGAGGAACGGCGTGAAATCGACGGAGGCTGAGGTCAGGCCGACGCGGATGCCGCCGTCGAGCTGCCAGGTCGGGGTAACCGCCCAGACGACGCCGGTGTTGAAATAGGCTTCGAAGTCCGCACCGGATTCGGCGCTCTGCATGGCGACGAGTTCGAGGAACAGGCCGGTGGTTTCCGTGATCGAATGGCCGGCCGTTGCGGAGAACAGGCCCACGAGGTGGCTCCCCCGCCCGTCTTCATCCGACTCGATGTCCACTTCCGCCATCACCGCGCAGTCCCAGCCAGCCGGACCTTCGAAGCCGAAGGGAACGATGAGTCCTCCCTCGAAATCGCCATTTCCCAGATCTCCGTTCGCGGTGGGAATCTTGATGAAGGGCATCACGGCGAGCGCGGTCGAGCCCTCGTCATTTCCCCAGAGATTGTGTTTCAGGCGAAGCTGGATGTCGCCGAATCCTTCGTCCCCATTCCTGACCCGCGTGTAAAATGGCAGCACGACCTGCAAATCGGTGGCGTCATTGAGGCCGATCTTGGCGTTCAGCTCCCCGAGGGAAAATTCCCGCGCGCGGCCATCGCGGGTCCAGTTGGCGATTTCCATTTCAAACTGGAAATGTCCGGCATCGACCGTGTGGGGGCTTTCCGTCGTGTCGGGTCGGTCTGTACTGAGGGGCCGGAGCTCCGCAGCGGAGCAAGCCGGCAGGATCAGGGAGACGAGTAGGCGGCGAAGCGCCTTGTTTCGGGGTGGGGAGGCCTTCATTTCGCACGGAAATTAGCCTGGGCTAATTTCTATACTCAAGGCTAATTTTTAGTGTCATTCAATTCCACTGTCCTGAAATCACTATTCCCCGTGACACTTAGCAGGTGCCCCCCTTCAAGAAATTTCAGGCAAGGTCAGTCTTTTCATTCTATCTGGTCCATTTGAACTCTTAGCAGAAAACATCCGCCCTTGGCAGAATGAGCTTGAAAGGCAGGCTCAGCCCGAATGAGCTCTCTGCGTCTGTAAGCAAGCAGCAAGTCATGGCAGCCCAAACCAATTCAATGAATCGAATCATTCACATAGAGGGGCTTCGGGCATTTTTGGCCTTTTGGGTTTTATGTAGTCATGTGTTATGCGAGAGCGGTTATACGGAAGCAACCCTTAACCCAATCGCCAAAAAACTTTGGCAAGGTTGGTTTGCCGTCGATGTATTTGTGATCGTTAGCGGATTTGTGATATTCTATTTACTCGACCACAAGCGGGAAAAATATCTCAACTTCATTGCGAATCGATTTTTTAGAGTTTGGCCGCTTTTTATCATACTTTTTCTTGTAAGTATTCCCCTCTCTCAGATCAACGGCATCAACAAAATCGCATTTTTTGACCTATTCCCGAATTCTGCAATTCAAGTCGAACCCACTACGTCTCCCGTTAGTTTGTGGTCACAAAATACACTGGCTCATGTTTTACTACACTTGCCCATGCTTCATGGAGTTGTCCCTCAGGCCATACTGCCGAATGCTCCGTCAGCTTATTTAGCTCCAGCATGGAGCATCTCTCTAGAGTGGCAATTTTACTTGATCGCACCACTCATTTTCTGGCGTCTGCAACCGCTGAAGAAGTATTCCATATTGATGGTATCTGCTGGAGTTTTAATCGCATTCTTCATAGGCAAGATCATGCCATTCGTCGAATATGGCGCATTTTTACCCATGCATATTGAGTATTTTTATGCCGGCGGATTATCGTATTTTCTCTTCAAGAGATTACAATCATCCCAAATCAGTATTGAGTTTTTCCCAATTGGGCTGACATTATCGATCCTGCTTTTGTTTAACCCAAAGTTCAACGTTTACATGCTTCCATGCGCCATTTGGCTAAACTTCTTCTCCATTCTATTGGATATCCAAAAGACTCAGCCGCCGTCATACATTAAACTGATTGCTAAGCTGTTCTCAAATCCTATCGCGGTGTACTTGGGTAAAATCTCATACAGCATCTACCTGAGTCACATGCTTGTGATTATTGCTTCGCAGTATTTTCTTTTGAAATACTTCCCGACATTATCCCAAGAAGGGCACATGTATACGCTAGGAGCCATTACGATAATTGTCACCTTGGCCATTTCACACATATTGTACAAAGTGATAGAGCTTCGGGGAATCGCGCTCGGTAAAAATCTAGTCAATAAACTGAATCGTCGACTTGAGAGACGCCAGGGAGCGTAAATGGCCGATCCCGGGCGCTGCGACCGAGCCACACTTTTAAGGCGGCCCTCACTCCGCGATCCGCACCTCTTTGGCTCCCCATTGTTTCGCGAGAGCTGCGGCTTGCTCAGGTCCGGCGACGCAGGCGGCGGTGGCGAGGGCGTCGCTGGTGGTGGCGTCGAGCGCGATGACCGTGACGGCGAGGTGCTTGGTGAGGCCGAGCCCGGTCTTTGGATCGAGGATGTGGGCGTAGCGGACGCCGTCGATCTCGACGGCCTGCTGGAGATCGCCCGAGGTGGAGACGGCGCAGTTTGAAAGTTCGACCTGTCCGGCGGTCTTGTCCTTTTCGAGTGTCTTGATCCCGACGGCCCAGCCGGTTTTTCCCGGAGGTGGATCACCCAGCCGGAGATCGCCACCGGCTGCGATGCAGGTGGCGGGAAAGCCTTTGGACTTCATCACCTCGAACATCGCGTCCGCCGCGTAGCCTTTGGCGATGCCGCCGAGATCGAGACGCATGCCGGGGCTCTTGAGGGTGAGGGTTTGTGCGGTTCGATCGAGTTCCAGAAGCGTCCAGCCGCAGGCGGCCTTCGCCGCGTTCAGGGATTCGGGCGATGGGAGTTTTCCCGTGCGACGGGTCTCACGCCAGAGTCGGGTCAAGGGTCCGAGCGTGGGATCGAAGCGGCCAGCGGTCCTCCGCGCGAAGTCCTGGGATTTCGTGAGGAGGTCGAAGAGCAGCGGAGAGAGTTTCACCAGCTGGCCGGTTTTCTCGGACAAACGTAGTAGTTCGCTGCCGGCGAGGTAGTCGGAGGCGACGGCGTTGATTTCCTCGGCGCGTTGAAAGGCCGCGTCGGCCGCCGCTTTCGCGAGGGCCTCATCGCTGCCGTGGCAGATGACGGCGAAGCGCGTGCCCATCAGGCCGCGCTCGAAGGTGAACCGGGACTCCCCTGCGAGCGCCGTGCAGGCCAGCAGCAGCAGGGAGAGCAGGGTCTTCATTCGGTATCGCCGTCCATGTTCCAGAAGCGGTGCATCTCCTCGACACTCGGCGTCTTGAGCGGACGGATGACACGGAAGCCGAGCCAGGCTGCATTGGTGAAGTACCACTGTGACTTCGGCTCCTGGGGGTCGATCATCTTCCAGGCCGGATCCGTGCCGCGGCGGGCGGCGGAGCGGAGCTTGTCCGGATCATCGTTCCAGCTCCCGCCGCGAACGACGGTGGGATAGCGCTTCGTGATGGCCGTCCAGGGATTCACATCGCCATCCTTCAGGGAAGCGTAGGCATCGGGAATGAACTGGCCGAGGCAGAGTTCGGCGACGTTGCCGTGCATGTCGTGAAGGCCCCAGGGGTTCGGCTTTTTCGTGCCGACCTTCTGATACTGATATTCGGAATTTCCGACCGACCACGCGAAGTCATCAAGCTTCGAGGCCTCATCGCCGAAGCTGTAGGCAGTGGTCGTTCCGGCGCGGCAGGCGTATTCCCATTCGGCTTCGGTCGGCAGGCGGTAGAAATGGCCGGTCTGCGCGCTGAGCCATTCACAGAACTTGCTGGCCGCGTGCTGGGTCACGCCGATGGCCGGTGAGTCCTTGTCGTAGCCATTTCCCATGCCGAAATTCATCGGCACATAAGGTGGTGTCGGCTGGGTGACGACATCGACCAAAGTTTCACCGTCCTTCTGTTCAGGAGCCTCGGAGGTCGTTTGATTGCTGTCGCGGTTGAGCGTGCCATCCTTGTTCCGCGCCTTCTGGTTTTCCATGTAGGGCCGGTAAAGCGCCCACGTCGTCTCGACCTTCGCCATCCAGAATGGCTCGATCTTGAGCTTCTTCTGCGGGCCTTCGGCAGGAGTGCGCTTGGCCTCGCTTTCAGGCGATCCAATGGTGAACTCGCCACCCGGAATCGCCAGCAGCTCAAAGGTGGCATCTTCAGCCTTCGGAACCTTTTCCGTGAACGTCTTCATCGCCTCGGCCGCCGGATCCGGCTGCTTCGCGATCAGCTCATGGATGGCCTTGGTGGTGGGAAGCAGCGCGGGTCTCGGCAGCGGGTCGGCTGCGTGCGCGACTCCGACCAGCGCCAACGGGGCGCAGAGCATGAAACGGGAAACCATGTGCAGGAGGCGGTGGAGTCTCAAACGAGTTTGTAAACACCCGGCACCGGCACCGGTGCGATTGGGAACGCGTCGGGAAACTTCAGGGTATCCGGAGCCATGTCCTGTTCAGCCTTCCAGAGTTCATCCCAGGTGATGCGCTTGCCGGTGTGCGCGGCCTCGCGACCGAGAATGCCGAGCATGGTGCTGTTCGCCATGTACTCGCCGGTGTTGATCGTTTCACCCTTGCGGAGTGCGGCGAAGAACTCGTTGTGGCAGACCTGATACATGTTCTGCTCCACGCCATCCTGGGCGCGATACATCCACTTCCGCTTCTTGCCATCGGTATCGAGGACCATCGGAGAGTCCGGGCAGATGACGGTGCCTTTTTCACAGTAAATGCGGTCGACCACCTCGCCGTGCAGGCCGGGATACTGGCGCTCGCCGAAGTGACAGACCACGCCGTTCGGATACTCGTAGGCGACGTTGTAGTGGTCGTAAACATTGCCGGCATCGGTGCGCATCGCGCGGCCGCCGTTGGCGACCGCGGCGATCGGAGCCACGTCTCCCATGGCCCAGGCGATCTTGTCCACCGTGTGGATCGCCTGCTCCTGGATCGGGCCGCCGCTGAGCCATTCGAAATTGTTCCACCACGCGACCTGCCACTCGACGTCGCCCATGCCGTCCGGCTTCTTCATGCCGGGCTGGAGCGGCTTTGGCGGGGTGCCCATGTAGGTGCCGTAGACCGAGACCACACGACCAAGTTCGCCCGAGGTGATCTTTCCGTAGGCCTCGCGCAGGCCGGGGGCGAAGCGCCAGCAGAAGCCGTGTTGGATCGAGACGTTCTTCTGCTTCGCCAGCTTGGCGGTTTCCATCACCGACTTCACGCCGGCCACGTCGACGGCCATCGGCTTTTCACAGAAAATGTGCTTACCGGCCTCGACCGCTGCGCGCAGGTGCTGGGGGCGGAAGCCAGGAGGGGTGGCGAGGATCACCACGTCGACTCCGCTGGCGAGGACTTCCTTGAATGCATCGAGTCCTGAGAACTGGCGGCTTTGTGGGACATCGAGCCGCTCGCCGAACTTTCCAAGCTGCTTCAAGCTGTTCGCGATGGCGGGCGCGAAAGCGTCGCCCATCGCCCAGAGTTTCACGTTCGGATCGGCGGAAAGCGCCTGGCTGGCGGCTCCGGTGCCGCGTCCGCCGCAGCCGATGAGACCGACCTTCAGGACCTGCTTGGAGGCCTCCTGGCCCCGGACGATGGAAGGGAATCCGGCGACCGCGAGGGTGGCTCCGGTGACTCCGAGGAACTTGCGACGATTGAAATCAGAAGGATTCATGACAATTTAAAGCGGAAAGAACGCTGCAACTACCGTTCTGGCCAAACTCTTCTTTCACCGCAAGCCCGGTGTGTTCCGGTCTTGCGGAAGATCCGGCGATGCTCTGGAGTATGGAGGTCCGATCCATTCGCAATCCGCCTTCATCCTGCCCATGACCGCCGCTCCGTCCTCCTCCGTCACGCTCCGTCTTTCCGTGATGATGTTCCTGCAGTTCTTCCTCTGGGGTGCGTGGTTCGTGACTCTCGGGTCCTGTCTCGACTCCAATGGCCTGGCTTCGATCATCGGGTCCGCCTATGGCTCCGCGCCGATCGCCGCCATCTTCGCGCCGCTCTTTCTCGGCCTCGTGGCAGACCGTTTTTTTCCGTCTGAAAAGGTGATGGGCGTGCTCCTGCTGATCGGCGGCGCCACCATGCTCGCTGTTCCATCCTTCGCGGCGAAGGGCGATGCCGGAGTCGTGAAGAACCTCTTCATGCTCCACATGCTCTGCTACATGCCGACCCTCGGCCTCGGCAACACGATCGCGTTTTCCAACATCAGCGACCAGAGCAAGTTCCCCGCCCTGCGCGTCTGGGGCACCATCGGATGGATCGCGGCGGGCCTGCTCGTCGGCTTCCTCGGCTGGTCGAACAACCTCCAGATCTTCACCCTCGCAGGGGCCTCCTCGCTGGTGCTCGGCGTCTTCGCCTTTTTCCTGCCGACCACCCCGCCGCCGGCGAAAGGACAGCCGCTCAGCCTATCGAGCCTGCTGATGCTGGATGCCTTCAAGCTCCTCAAGAAGCCCTCGTTCCTGGTCTTCATCGTCTGTTCGACGCTGATCTGCATCCCGCTGGCCTACTACTTCAGCACCACCTCGATCTTCCTTTCCGACATGGGCTTCCGCCAACCGGCCTCATCGATGGCGGTCGGCCAGATGTCGGAAATCATCTTCATGCTTCTGATTCCGTTCTTCTTCCGGAAGCTCGGGGTGAAATGGATGATCCTCGTCGGCATGCTCGCCTGGGTGCTGCGCTACCTGTTGTTCTCCTTCGGCGCGCCCGACCAGGTCGTTTGGATGCTCTTCCTCGCCATCGCGCTCCATGGTATCAGCTACGACTTCTTCTTCGTCACCGGCTTCATCTATGCCGACAAGGCCGCACCCGCCACCGTGCGCAGCCAGGTGCAGTCGATGCTGGTCTTCTTCACCCAGGGCATCGGCATGTATTTCGGCTACCAGATCGCGGATGCGAAAATGACCGCCCATGTCGGCGGACACGCCTCACTCGCCACCGCCATCAAGGACGCCACAGTCCCGCAGACGCTCAGCTACGGCGAGAAACTCGGACAAATGTTCTCGGTCGGCCTTCCCGAAGTGAATCCCAACCTCCTCCAGGCCGCCTCAGCCCAATGGAAGAACTTCTGGGTTCTCCCAGCCGGAATGGCCGGTGCCATCGCCGTCATCTTCTTCCTCTTCTTCTGGGATAGATCCGCCGACGGCGGGGACTCGAAGCATTGAGTTTATTCCGAACCAAATCCACGATTCACGATTCACCACTCACTCCCATGAACCTCTCCCGACGCCAGACCCTCAAGTCCCTCGCCGCCATGGCGACCATCCAGATCGTTCCCAGCCGCGTGCTCGGGCTCGGTGGCCAGACCGCGCCATCCAATGAGATCACCCGCGCGATCATCGGCTGCGGCGGCATTTCCGCCTCGCATCTCGGCATGCCCGGGAAATTGCTGGCGCTCTGCGACGTCGACAAGGGCCACCTCGACCAGCGGATGAAGCAAACCGGCGGCGAGGAGAAAGGCATCAAGGGTTACCACGATTTCCGCGAGGTGCTGAAGCGCGACGACATCGACATCATCCACGTCGCCACCCCGCCGCATTGGCACGCGCTGATGAGCATCGAAGCCGCGAAGGCGGGCAAGGACGTGTGGTGCGAAAAGCCGATGAGCCGCACGATCGGCGAAGGCATGGCGATGGTGAAGGCCGTCGAGAAGCACAACCGCATCTTCCGCCTCAACACCTGGTTCCGCTTCAAGGACAACTTCTACGGCATGGGCGTGCCGGTGAAGCAGCTCAAGAAGGCCGCGATGAACGATCTGCTCGGCTGGCCGCTGACCATTACCGTTTCCGGCGTCACCGGCTTCGACTGGAAACTCGGCACCTGGGTCGGGAAAACCAAGCTCCCCGTGCAGCCGGTGCCGGAAGGCTTCGACTACGAATTCTGGCTCGGACCCGCTCCGCTGAAGCCCTACAGCGCCCATCGCACCCACGGCTCCTTCCGCGGCTACTGGGACTACGATGGTGGCGGCCTCGGCGACATGGGCCAGCACTACCTCGACCCCGCTCAATACATTCTCGGCAAGGACGACACCGCGCCGATCTCCGTTGAAATCGATGCCGATCCGCAGGACGCCGACGCCATCGGCACCTGGCGGCGCATCGAGTTCACCTACGCCGACGGCTGCAAGATCATCCTCGACGGCGCGAACAAGGACAAGGACGCCGCCTACATCTCCGGGCCGAAGGGCAAGATCTACAAGGGCTTCAAATCCGACATTCCGGACCTCGACAAGAAGATCGCAGCCCTGCCCGACCCACCCGAGCAAATCACCGATTTCCACGAAAGCGTCCGCACCCGGAAAAAATTCGCGCTCAACGAGCAGAACGGCTTCTGGTCCTGCACCATGGTCAACATGGGCGTCACCGCCCACCGCCTCAACAAGAGCCTCAAGTTCGACCCGAAGACCCTCCAGTTCAACGACCCCGCCGCCAACGCCCTCATCAACCAGCCCATGCGCGGGCCGTGGAAGATCGAGGTGTGAACCATAAGGAGCTTGGACGTCTCCGTCCAAAGCAGGCTCACTGGAGTTGCTGTGGACGGAGACGTCCACGCTCCTTATCAGAACTCCCAGCGCTTCGGCTTGGCCTTTCCGGTCAGTTCGATCCAGTCGAGTTCGACAGGTTGTTTCTGCGCGGGAAGGTAGAGGCGGAGGATGCCGATCGCGCCTTCGGCGGGGACCTGGACGGTGATTTCCTGCCAGTCTCCGGGCTTTACGGTGAAGGGCACGGACTTCGCGGCAGATGGATTCTTGGCAGACGCTAGCCACTCCACTTTCCCCTCGCCGCCGGCGGTGCAGCGGGTGCGGAATCTCAGCGTCACGGGTCCATCGGTCGACGCGCTGAAGCCGAGAAAGAGGGCCTCGTCCTGACCTGTTAGAGTGACGATGCCATCGGTCACGCTGGCGGTGCATTGACGTGCTTTCCAGCCCTGGAGTTTCGGGTCGGAGTCGTCGTTGGCGGCGGTTGCCTTTGGCTGGGCCTTTGCTTTCGGGCGATTGTTCTGAACGCCTTCCTCCTCGGGATGATACTTGGCGGGATCAAAGGCGGGGTTGGCGATGGGCTGCACGGCCTTGGTGTCGGTGAGGAATTTTTCAATCCGCTGGTCCATCATCTTCACACGCTCCGGTTCGCTGGCGACGAGGTCGTTTTTCTCGCCGGGATCCTTGCGCAGGTTGAAGAGCTTCCAGCGGTGCTGGCCCTTCTCGCCTCCGAAGAAAATGCGGATGAGCTTCCAATCGCCCTGATGCATCGCGATGGAAGGCGGAAGCCAGTCGGGCACGCCGGGATCATGCGGGAAGTAGGTGAAGATCGCATCGCGCTCCAGCGTGCCACCCTTCAAGGCCGGCATCATGCTGACGCCATCGAAGGTCTGGCCGGGCAAGGCGGTCAGGCCGGTGGCTTCCAGGAGGGTCGGGTAGAAATCGCAGCTCTGGACGACGGTTTCGTTGCGAGTCTCAGGCTTGATCGATCCCGGCCAGCTCACGACGCAGGGCACGCGGATGCCGCCCTCGAAGACGGTCGCCTTTCCTCCGCGCAGCGGGGCGTTGCTGGTCGGCGTGGTGCCATCGACGCGGTCGTACATGTTGCCGCCGTTGTCGGCGAAGAAGACGAGGATCGTGTGGTCGGCGATGCCGAGCCGGTCGAGCGTGTCGAGCAGCGTGCCGACGGCATCGTCCATGCTTTCGACCATCGCGGCATAAGTCGGGCTGTGCTGGGGATCGGCGGGATCGACCTTGGCGCGATACTTTTCAATGAGAGCCTTCTTGGCATCGAAGGGCGCGTGGACGCTGAACATCCAGTAGTTCAGGAAAAACGGCTCGTCCTTGTGTTTTTCCATGAAGGCCACGGCCTCCTTCGCCATGCGGTCCTCGATGTGCTCGTCCGGCGTCTGCGGATCGAAGTCGGGAAATTTCCACGGTGCCACGAAACTGCCCGCGGGACCCGGACCGGGATAGTGTGGGACATCGACGTCGAAGCCTTGCTGGAGCGCCGAATAGGGTTCAGGCCCGAGGTGCCATTTGCCGAAGTGCCCGGTCGCGTAGCCGGCGGACTTGAGGGCCTTTGAAAGCGTCGGCCAGGTCGTGTTGAGGCGCGTCGGAGGGTCGGGGGCGATGGATTTCTTCGACGGCGGCGCGGCCTTTCCAGGGGTCGCCTGAAGCACCACCTGCGGCTCGTGGCAGTTCGGCACGGTGATGCCGGTGCGGGCCGGATGCTGGCCGGTGAGGATGCTGGAGCGGGTGGGTGAGCACAGCGGGCTGGCGGAGTAGGCGCGATCGAAGGTCATGCCGCGCTTGGCCAGGCGCTCCAGGTTCGGCGTCTTGTGGAACTTCGTGTGGCCGTAGAGCGTGGTGTCCGCCCAGCCGAGATCGTCGGCCAGGATGAAGACGATGTTCGGCTTCACCGCCGCGTGTCCGAGCGACGGGAGAAGACCGACGAGGGCCGTGATCAGGAGCGCATGAAGTTTCACTCGCTTAGCCTTTCAGGGCGGCTAGTGGAAATCGAGGCCGGAAATACGGGAGTCCCCGTCACTTCCGATAAGCTCTCCTGAATGTAGGAAGATGATTTTTTCTAACCATTCGGTTACGCAAGCTACCTTGAGGCCTATTCAAGGCGGCGCGTTTTCTCATGGCGCATTGGGCGTTCCGCGTTTCATTGAAACGTCATTCTCATTTCAAATCTCCATGGACATCCTGTTGGTCGAAGACGAACCGCAACTCGCGGGCCAGGTGAGCCGCTCGCTGACGCGGGCGGGTCATTCCGTGACGCATGCCGCCGATGGTCCATCCGGGCTGAAGGCGGTGACGAACTCGCGCTTCGACCTCGTGCTGCTGGATGTGAACCTGCCGGGCTTCGATGGCTTCGAGCTGCTGTCCCGCATCCGTGCGGCGAAGCTGCCGCTGCGGGTGATGATGCTGACCGCTCGTTCGGAAGTCGGGGACCGTGTCAATGGGCTGAAGTCCGGCGCAGATGACTATCTGACAAAACCCTTCGCCATCGAGGAGCTGCTGGCCCGCGTGGAGGTGCTTGGCCGCCGCAATGGCACGGCGGAGGTGCAGAAGGACTGCCGCGTGGGCGATCTGTGCATGGATCTGGAGAAACGGCGGGTAATGCGCGGCGAGGAGCGCATCGAGCTTTCGCCCCGCGAGTTCGACGTCCTGAGCGTGTTCATGCGCGAGCCGGGCCGCACGTTTTCACGCGATGAGATCTGCGAGCGAATCTGGGAACGCGAGCATGAGTATGACACCCGCACGGTGGAGATCTTCGTCATGCGCTTGAGAAAGAAGCTGGATCGACCCGGCAGCGAGTCGGTGATTGGCACGGTCCGTGGCGTGGGCTATGTCATGCAGACTTCGAAATGAAACGCTGGTCCCTCAAGGTGAAAGTAGGCGTCTACGCGGCGCTGCTCACCATGGTGGCCCTCGGAGCTGGCTCGGCGGTGTTGATGCCGACGCTGTATTTCCATCAGATCCGGCAGTTGGATGAATCGCTGCAAACCGATGCGGAGGAGCTTATCCGCGATCTTCAAAACTTCAGGGGAGCGCCAGTCGATCCACGTCGACCCTTGTCCGCGAAGTTCATTCCGCTGGCCTTGCAAGGCCGCTACCTGATCGTCGAGGGACCGGAAGGCCAGGTGCTGTATCGCTCGCCGAACCTGCGCGACACGATGATCGAGGGGCGCGATGGCGACACCAAGACGGTGGTGATGTTTGAGCGCAACTGCCGCGTCGCGATCCGTCAGGAAGGCCCGTATCTGATCCGCATCGGCACGCGGCTCGGGACGATCGAGCGCTTTCAGGACGACTTGAAACTCGCGCTGCTCTTGTCGCTGCCGGTCGTCGGGCTGGTGGTCTTCATCGGCGGGCTGTGGCTGGGACGACGCGCCGTGGCTCCGGTGGCCGGTCTTTCCGCGGCCGCGGAGCGGATCAGCACGGCGAACCCGAACGAGAGGCTGCCCATGCCCGGAGCGAAGGATGAGATCGCCCGACTCACCGAAGTGCTCAACCGCAGCTTCGACCGGTTGCAGGCCTCCTACGCGGCGGCGGCACGCTTCTCGGCGGATGCCTCGCACCAGCTCAAGACACCCGTCTCGATCCTGCGCGCCGGACTGGACCACCTTTCCCACGAGACCGGCCTGACCGACGCCCAGGCGGCGGAGGTTTCGCTGCTCCGTCAGCAGACGCGGCGTCTAACAGCGCTGATCGAGGACCTGCTGCTGCTGGCTCAGGCGGATGCGGGGCGTCTGGTCATCGAGGCCGAGGAAATCGATCTCAAGGCGATGATCGAAGCGGCGGCGGACGATCTCGTGGTGCTGGTGGCGGACCGCAATCTCAGCGTCGAGCTGGAGCTGCCGGAAAGCCTGACCGCGCAGGCGGATCGGCGTCGCGTGGCGATGGTGCTGCAGAACCTCGTCGAGAACGCCGCGAAGTATGCATCCGAAGGCGGGGCGATCGAGGTCTTTGGAAACACGGATGGCGAGTGGGCGATCGTGCGCGTCCGCAACACCGGCGATCCGATCCCCGAGGAGGATCAGGCGCGGCTGTTCGACCGTTTCCATCGTGGCAGCCAAGTCGGGGAAAACGTCCGCGGCCACGGACTGGGGCTGAACATTGCCCGCGAACTGATCCGCGCGCATGGCGGCGACCTGGTGCTCAACGAAAGCGAACCGGGATGGATCGAGTTTGAATTCCGGGTCCCGGTGGGCAGTGCGGACCGGGACCCCGTGGAATGAGAGGGCGGCCTCATCGAAGGCTCCCGCTTCTGGGCTTGCGGTGATTGGCCTGATGTCGAAGGGTGGAACGAGACCAACCGCATGCCTTCCCCGCCCTCCGTCAATGTCGCCCGCCTGACCTACCTGCTGGTATGTGCGACGGCCGGCTACGCGATCGCGCTGAGCACGAAGGGGACCGAGTTTGAGGTGGCCTTGTGGGTTGGCTTGATTGGTGGATTGCTGGTCGCAGGATTTTTCATCCTGATCGAGACCCTGATCCGTGGGTTTTCGCTGCGCGGATTTTCCACGGCCACCTTCGGCCTGGGCGTCGGCCTGTTCTGTGCCTGGCTGCTGACGCGTGTGCACTTCACGGCCTTGTTCGACCTGGTATTCCGCGACCGACTTGCGAGTCAGGCGGACTTTGACACGGTGACCAATGCGCTGCGGCTGTCGTTCGATGTCGCGCTGTATGCGAGCTTCGGTTTCATCGGCGTGGTGCTGGCCTTGCGCAGCAGCCGTGATGACTTCGCCTTCATCATTCCCTACGTGCGCTTTCGCCAGGATGCCTCGTCCGGCCAGCCCATCGTGCTCGATGCCGAGGCGGTGATGGACGGTCGGGTGCCAGCCGTCCTTCGCGCTGGCTTTCTCCATGGTCGCCTGATCGTGCCGCACTTCGTGCTCGATGAGCTGCATGCGCTGGCGAACTCCCCGGTCGCCGCGAGCCGCCACCGGGGCGAGCGCGGGCTGGCCAGTCTGGAGCAAATGCAATCCGCCAAGGACATCCAGGTTTCCATCCACGATGCCAACGGCCTGCGTGGCGACGAAACGATGAACACCCGGCTGATGGAGACGACGGTGCTGCTCGGGGCCCGGCTGATGACGGGCGATGAAACACTGACGAAGGTCGCCAAGCTGCAAAACATCCCGGTGCTGAACATTCACGAGCTGGTCGATGCCCTCAAGCCGGTAATCGCCATCGGCGAGCGAATGCGCATCCCCCTCGTCCGTGGCGGAAAGGAAGATCATCAGGGAGTCGGCTACCTTTCCGATGGCACGATGATCGTGGTCAACCACGCGGTGGCAAAGATCGGCTCCTCGGTGGATGTGATCGTCATCAGCACCATCCAGACCAACGCCGGCACGATGGTGTTCGCGGAGCTGATGGCGTAAGACTCAGCGGGCTTGCTCACGCCAGTCGAGAAACGCTGCGCCGAGATGGGCCAGCGTGTCCTGGGGGAGCAGGGATTCCTCGCTGAGCGTGCGACCAGAAAGGGCGATCTCCGAGGCGCGACCACACAGCCAGGCCCCGCGCGCGGCGGCCACGAGTGCGGTCGATCCGGACGCCAGCAAGGCCCCGATGACTCCGGAAAGCACATCGCCCTGACCTCCGCAGGCCATGCCGGGCGTGCCGGTGGAATTGCACCACAGCGGCTGATTCGCGGCGGTGACAAGGGTCCGCGCGCCTTTCAACAAGAGCACCGGTGACGTGCGGTCGGCGAAAGCCCGGGCGGCTGACTCACGCGTGGAGCCATCGAGATCCGGGGCCAGTCGCCGGAACTCACCAGGATGCGGCGTGATCACATGGGCGGCAGGCAGACGGGTCACTGCTCCGGCACGCGCCACGGCATTCAAGGCATCGGCATCGACGACGCAGGGAATGTTTCCACGCTCCAGCAATCGAAGAAGAGCAGAAGTTTCCGCCTCAGCCAGCGGCCCGAGCCCAGGCCCCACGACCCAGGCATCGCCGGCAGTATCAACCAGCTCATCGAGCGTGTCATAAGCCCGCACGATCACCTCCGGCGGGCAGCCGACGGACACCCGCGCGACGATTTCCTGCGGCAGGTGCAGCGTCACCAGCCCTGCCCCGGCGCGCAAGGCACCGGTCGCCGCGAGAATGGCCGCACCCGTGTAGGCGGACGAACCGGCGAGGACGTTGACGCGACCGGCGAGGCCCTTGTGAAACTCGTAGGGCCGCGGACCGCCTTTCGCCGGAAAGGTCTGCGGGGAAATCAGGCCGAGGTCGCCAACGGCCGGCACTGGCAGTTCCGACAACGGCACGAGGATGATCACGCCGACGGCATTGACCGCCCGCGAGGAGAGCAGGCCGCGTTTCGGCACGCCGATCGTGAAGGTTGCATCTGCCAGCACCCCGCCGGGAAAGAGTTCGCCCGAGTCGGAGTCGATGCCCGATGGAAGGTCCACCGCGGCGATCCGGGCTCCGGCCTGTTGTCGGAGCGCATTCATTTCCTCCGCGAGTTCCGCGAGGTTTCCCCGCAGCGGTCCACGTGCGCCGATGCCCACCAGTCCATCGATCAGCACCAACGGGCGCTCCAACTCGACCGGATCCAGCGGCCCGTCCAGCCGCTCGACCTCGCCAAGCGAGCGAAGCACCGCGCGGGTCAGCGCGGCCCATTCCACCGCCGGAAACGCGGCCCGCACCTTGATCCGCCAGCCTGCGGCCCGCAGTTCACGGAGGGCGATGAGGGCGTCTCCGGCGTTGTGGCCTTTCCCGAGGTAAGCGACGGCGGTTCCGGGAATCGGGAAAAAGCGCCTCATCGCCAGCCCGAGACGTCGGCCAGCCGTTTCCATGAGTCCTGCCGGCGTGGCTCCTCCACGGAAGGCCACTTCCTCGATCCTCCGCATTTCCTCAGCTGTCACCGCACCCATGTCGCCGAGCGTATCGGAACCGGAACGGGGTGGCAGTGACAAAATCTCAACCGCTCTTGCGATAGCGCATGACGGATTCGGCGATGCCCTTGGCGAGGGAATCCCGATAGGCCGCCGTCTTCATGCGGTTGCGCTCGGACGTATTGCTGACGAAACCGCACTCCACCAGGACTGCGGGGATCTTCGTGTGGCGGATCACATAAAAGCGGGCGAACTTCGAATGCCGGTCGGTGGCGCGTACTTTCCTGCAGATGTTCTGCTGGACATACTGGGCGAGCGTCTGGCTTTCCGTGCTGTTGCAGTAGAAGGTTTCAAGTCCGCAGGCATCGCGGTTCCAGGTGAAGTTGTAATGCACCGACACAAAAATCGCGTCGGAGTATCGGTTGGCGATGGAAACGCGTCCGGGAAGGGAGACGAAATTGTCGCTGCTGCGGGTCATCACCGTCCTGAATCCCATCGACTTCAGGTAGGCTTCCAGACGGGTCGCGGTGTCCAGGCAGAGGTGCTTCTCATAAACCTGGCCCCACTGGGCCCCCTTGTCGTGACCGCCGTGACCGGCATCGATCACGACTGTCTTGAAATAGCGTGCCTCAGCCGGAGCGGCGGAAAGCAGGCTGATGGCCGCGAGGGCCAGGATCCGATTGAAAATGGTGCGCATGATGCTTCGCTTTTGAAAACAATTAGGAAGGGTTAAGAAAAGCCTCGGCAAAGTAAAGGGATTTGGGGGATCCGCAGCACCTTTCGGAGCTTAGAAACCTGCGGGTCGATCCGAGGCCTTGCGGACCTTGGCCTTCGCCTCGGCAGCGGCTTTCGGGTCGTAGGGGATGCTGTTGGAGATTCCGATGCTGCCGTCCCTCATGGCCAGAAGCTGGGGATCGCCCTGAGGGCCGCGGATGTGGAATTCCCGCTTGAGGAGCTTGCCGTTGGTATCGACCTGAATGTGGGTCCACATCGTCGGGCCGGATAGGAAGAAGACGTGGAGGACCTGGTTGCGGTCGACGGTGATCTGGGGTTTCCGGAACATCAGCACCTCGCCGATGGAGTAGGTCTGGATGGAGGTGCCGGTGGAGCAGTCCATGACCTGGACGTAGAGCTCGGTTTTCTGGTTGCCCGAGTAGTTCAGGACGCGGAATTCGCGGAGTTTCGAGGCATTCCCCTTCACACCGACCTTCTGGGTCCAGTAGGGACGGGCGGCGCTGAGGTTGAAGAGCAGGCGGTTGGTGCTGAAGCCCTCTGACATCTGACCAGGGGTGCGGACCACGCCGTAAACCGAGTAGCTGCCGGGATCGGAGAGTTGGAAAAACGAGTTCAACACCACCTCTCGGGCCATCGTCTGGCCGGCTGGGATCTTCACCGCTCCAAAGCCCACGCGGCCCTTCGGGGTCGTCGGCTCGCCCTTGCCATCCTTGATCACGAAATCCAGCCAGGGCATCCGGGTGGTGGTCTGGAAAACCTGGTCCTGGCCGGAGTTGTTGGTGATCGTCACCACTCCGATGACGGCCTCCCCGGCGACATACTGGGTCTTGTTCAGCCGCAGCGTGGCGCTGATCTGGCCATGGGCCGCAGTCACGGAAATGAGAGCGAGGCCGCAGAGGCGGGAAAGAAGACGCAGGTTCATGGCTACGGAGGCTTAGCCCCGCCGGGACGGAGAGTCAACCCGGCGGACTGACCGTTAGAACCTTTCGGCTGCCGGTGACGAATTGCGAAAATGCGGTTTCCCGTCGGCGGGGGGCATCTGCTAAGCGGTGGGCGTGACTGAGACCCGGATCATTATTGCCAGCGAGGACGACATGAAGTCCGCCGTCAGCGCGGCCGCCGAACTGCTGGCCGCTGGCGAGATTGTCGCCCTGCCTTCCGAGACCGTTTATGGCCTCGGCGCGGACGCCTTCAACGCCGATGCGGTGGCGAAGGTGTTCGCCGCCAAGGAGCGCCCGTCGTTCGATCCGCTGATCGTCCACATCAGCCGCAAGGGCGAGATGTACGACCTGGCGAATGTCGATGAATCGATCAAGGACACGGTTGAAAAACTGGCCTCCACCTTCTGGCCGGGGCCGCTGACCCTGGTGCTGCCGAAAAAGGACGTCGTGCCGGACATTGTGACCAGCGGGCTGCCGACCGTCGCCATCCGCCAGAGCGCCCACCCGATTTTCCGCGCGGTCTGCAAGGAGCTGGGCCGACCGATCGCCGCACCGAGTGCCAACCGCTTCGGCCGTATTTCCCCGACCTCGGCCAGCGCCGTGCAGAAGGAACTCGATGGCCGCATCCCGCTGATCGTCGATGGCGGGGCCTGCTGCGAAGGTCTGGAAAGCACGATCATTTCCATCGAGCCGCGCGAGGGGAAAAAGCCGCTGTTCTGGCTGCTGCGTGCGGGCCCGGTGACGAAGGAGCAGCTGCAGCCCTTTGGCCGCGTCGAGAAGGTCAAGCTGAAGCCCGGCGAAGCAGTCCAGGCCCCCGGCCAGCTCGCCAGCCACTATGCGCCTCGTACTCCGATGATCCTGCTGACGAAGCCTTCCGACTTCGTGCCGGAAGAGGGCAAGCGCTACGGCCTGCTCAGCTATCGCGGCGAGGAAAACGATGGCTACCTCGACCTCCACGAGTGGGAAATGGTCGAGTCGCTCAGCCCCGGCAACGGCAAGCTCGCGGAGGCCGCCATCCGGCTGTTTTTCCTGATGCGCCTGCTCGATGAGGCCGGGCTCGATGCCATCGTCGTCGAGCCGGTCAGCGAGACTGGCCTGGGCGTGGCCATCATGGATCGTCTCCGCCGCGCGGCCGCGAAATAATCCGCAGTTCCATGTCCGCCAAAGCCACCTGGAAAGTCAGCGCCGCCGTGATGGCGAGCCGCGTTCTGGGGCTTGTTCGCGATCAGATCTTCGCCGCGATGTTCGGCTACGGCGTCCTGACAGACTGCTTCAACATCGCCTTCCGCATCCCGAACCTGCTGCGCGATCTGTTCGCGGAAGGCGCGTTGTCCCAGGCCTTCGTCACGACCTTTTCGAAGAAGATCAAGGAAACCGGACCGGAAAGCGCGTGGCCGCTCGCCGCGCGGATGATCACTATCGTGGCAATCGCGATGTCGGCCATTTCGATCGTCGGGATCATCTTTTCGCCGCAGCTCGTGCACCTGCTGACGGCCTTCGGCCACAAGACTTTCTCGCCGGATGACATCGCCCTGACGGTGAAGATGACACGCATCATGTGGCCCTTCATGCTGCTGGTCAGCCTGGCCGCCCTGGTGATGGGCATCCTCAATGCGCGCGGCGTCTTCGGCATCCCGGCGCTTTCCTCCTGCTTCTTCAATCTCGGCTCGATCATCGCCGGCACCGGCATCGGCCTCTGGCTCGATCCGAATCGCGGGCCGATGACGATGGTCGGCATGGCGATCGGCGTGCTGGTCGGCGGGCTCGGCCAGCTCGTCTGCCAGTTCCCCTCGCTGCGCCGCCTCGGGTTCCGCTGGCGACCGGATTGGAACTGGAACGACTCGAATGTGCGGAAAATTTTCTCGCTGATGGGACCGGCGGTGATCTCCGCGTCGGTGGTCCAGATCAATGTCGTCATCAACTCGCAGTTCGCGACCTCCATCGGCCAGTCTGCCGTCAGTGCGCTCAACGGAGCCTTCCGCCTGATGCAGCTGCCCATCGGCGTCTTCGGCGTGGCGGTCGCCACCGTGACGCTTCCCGCGCTGTCACTCGCCGCCACCGGCAAGCTCGGCGACGACTTCCGCGGGCTGCTGGCAAAGGGCATCCGGCTGGTGACCTTCCTGGTGCTGCCCTCCGCGCTCGGGCTTTGCTTCCTCGCCGAGCCGATCATCAGCGCGCTGTTCGAACACGGCCGATTCACCCCGGAAAACCGCCTCGTCACAGCCGCAGCGCTGCGTGGCTATGGCATCGGACTGCTGGCGTATTCGTGGTTGAAAGTCCTGCAACCGGCCTTTTATGCCGCAGACCGTAGATGGGTGCCGATGCTGGTCAGCTTCCTGGCGATCGCGTTGAGCGTGAGCTCGAACTGGTACTTCGTCGTGGTGCTCCGCATGGGCGTCGAGGCCCTGGCGATCACCACCAGCCTCGTGGCCACCACGAATTTCATCATCCTCTACCTCGTCATGTCGCGGATGACCACAGGCCTGGAAACGCGGGCGCTGCTGATCCTGATCGCCAAGCTCCTGCTCGCCGGAGCGGCCATGGCCGGCATCTGCCTGGCCTCGAACCGCTTCCTCTTCCATGATCTCGGCCAGATGAGCGCTCTCGCCCGCATCGCCGGGTTGTCGCTGGTGATCCCGGTCGCGGGAGGGGTTTACTTTTTCCTCGCGAAGCTCTTCCGCGTCGAGGAGGCCGCCGAGTTTCTCGCCATCGTCCGCAGACGGATCGGCAAACGTGCTTCCTGATCGGAAAACCTGCGCCAGCCGCTTTCTCCATCCCAGGCTCTTGCGTGTCGCCATTTCCCCGCTAATTTCGCCTCCGTCATGGGTCGCCGCGCCATCATCATCAAAGCCCTCGCCGTTCTGGTCCTCGTCTGGATCGGCGTTTGGGGAGTCCGCGCCTGGGCCTCGTCGCGACGCGTCACCGCCAGCATGCTCGAGCGCACGGTCGCCAAGGCGAAGCTCGACGATTGGTCGAAGCTGGAAGGCGATCCTGATCCAGCCGAGGCGGCACGCCGCGAGAAGGAAATCCGGAACATCGCCGGACTGGTGAACCGTCTCGACTTCCGCGAACGCCAGAAGAACCGCGACGAGCGTTCAAACGAGGTCTTCTTCAGCAAGCTCAACTCCAGGGAGCGCGAGCTGTTTTTCGATCTGACCATCCGCGAGACGATGGACACCTTCATGGAGGCACTCGATGCGATGCCGCCGGACCAACGGAAGAAATTCGTCGAGCAGGGCCTGAAGGAGATCGAGAGCGGCCGCACCCAGGCCGAAATGAAACGCACCCGCGAGCTGGGCGATGACCTGCTGACCAAGGCCAGCGAACAGGGAATGCGCGCTTATTTTGAAAAAGCCAACGCCGACACCAAGCTCGACCTCGCCCCGCTGATGGAGGCGATGAATGAGACGATGCAAGGCCTTCGCGGCGGCGAATTCGGAGGGAGACGATAATGAGAACGCGCCGTGGATTCACCTTGGTCGAGCTGCTCGTCGTGATCGCCATCATCGGCACGCTGGCGGCCATTTCCTATCCGTTCCTCCGCAAGAACATCGACAAGTCCCGCCAGGTGTCCTGCCTGACGAAAATGCGCGCCCTCGGTGTGGCGCTGGAGTCCTATCTTCAGGAAAACAACCGCCGCATGCCCGACATCGCCTCCTCACGCTCCTCGAAGAATGATGACGTGGCGGTTCTGGAAACCGTGCTCATGCCCTACCTGAACAATGAGGAAGCCTTCCACTGCCCGGCCGATGGCAAGCAGTTCGCAAAGACCGGCAGCAGCTACCTCTGGAACTCCACCCAGAGCGGTCGACTGGCCTCCAACCTCGCCTTCTTCAACCTCGACGAAAAGCCCCAGGCCATCCCGCTGATCGCCGACAAGGAAGGCTGGCACCCTGGCCCGAAGAGCACCAACATCGTCTACGCGGACCTCAGCGCCTCCAGCGACCTGCGCTTCGTCACCTCGCCTTGATCATGGATGCTCCGCCGATGTTAGAAGTCTCCGGGCTGTGGAAACAATTCGCAGGAAAGCCAGCGCTCGAGGATGTTTCCTTCAGCGTGAAGAAGGGTGAGATCTATGGTCTCCTCGGCCACAATGGAGCCGGGAAAAGCACCACGCTCGGCATCATTCTCGGCATGGTCGAGCCCCAGAAGGGCGGCGTGAAAATCGGCGGCTTCGACGTCGGTCGTGAACGCGCCAAGGCGCTGCGGAAGGTCGGCGCGATCTTCGAGTCCCCGGCCTTTTACGAATACCTCAGCGGCTGGGAAAACCTCCGCATCCTGACCAGCTACTCGGAGGGTTTCGATGCCGCCGCCGCCCGCGAGGTGGTGGAGCGTGTGGGACTCACGAAGCGCATCGGCTCGAAGGTCCGCACCTACAGCCACGGCATGCGCCAGCGGCTTGCCCTCGCCCAGGCCCTGCTGCCCGAGCCCGAGGTGCTGCTGCTCGACGAGCCGACCGATGGACTCGATCCGGAAGGCATCCACTGGTTCCGTGAATTCATCCTCAGCCTGCGCCGGGAGCGCGGCATGACCGTCCTGTTCAATTCGCATCTGCTGGGTGAGGTCGAGATCATGTGTGACCGCGTCGCCATCCTCCGCGAGGGCCGGCGGATCCACGAGGGCAGCGTCCGCGAACTTTCCAGCGACGTGCCGGTGTTCAATGTCGAGCTCGATCCCTGGGACCGCGCCTTGTCCGTCGTCGCCGCGCACGGTGGCGAGGTCCTGGAGCGCGGAAAAGTCTCCCTGCCACCGGATGCTGATCCCGCCGTGCTCGTCGCCGCACTGGTCGCCTCGGGCATTGCTGTACGCGCCCTCACGCCGGTGAGGAAATCGCTGGAAGACTTCTACCTGGAACTCCGCCGCAACGGGACCCCCGATCCCCACGCCCTCGACCGATGATTTTCTACGAACAACTCCGCGGCGAACTCCGCAAGCTCTTCGCCCGTCCAAGGACCTACATGGGGTATGTGGCGTTCCTGGCGTTGGAAGCGCTCATCCTGTTTGTTTACAAGCTCGATGGAGCCCAGCGCGCCTCACGCACGATGCTGGAGCAGAACGGCCTGGATTTCGACACCTTCTACAGCTCGCTCTCGATCAGCTTCATGATGATCCTGCTGAGCATGTTCACCCTCGGCTCGATCTTCTTCGCCCTCGTCGGCGGTGACATTGTGGCGAAGGAAAACGAGGATGGAAACCTGCGCCTCGTCTTCGCCCGCCCCATCACCCGGCTGCGGTTGCTGCTGGTGAAATACTCAGCCGTCGCCCTCTACACCTTCACTTTCGTGATGTTTGTCGGCATCACCGGCTACCTCATGGCTGGCGCGGCAGTCGGTTTCCCGGGCGGCCTCTTTGTCTTCGAACCAAAGATGAAGATCTTCTCCGCCTTTCCGAACTGGGCGGATGGCATCACACGCCTGGGCATGGGGGCCGTGGGAATCGGCATCAGCATGATCACGCTGTCCTCGATCGCCTTCATGTTTTCATGCCTGAGGATCAAACCGGCGGCGGCCACGATCGTCACGCTGGCGATCCTCTTCGTCGACATGATCCTGCAGAACTTCCCGTTCTTCAAACCCTACGAGGAATACTTCGTCACCTACCGGATGAGCTCGTGGTTGTTCCTGTTGGAAAAGCACATCGACTGGCCGAAGATTGCCGAGTCCTACATCATCCTCGGCGGCTTGAATGCCACCCTGTTCATCATCGGCTGGCTGGCGTTCCAGACGCGGGATTTCAAGACCTGATCACTTGGAAAGCACTTCGACGTCTCCCTGCTTGGTGTAAACGACTGTCGGGTTGCCCAAGCGGTAGGTCGCCTCTCCGTTGATGCGGACTTTCTTCCCCAGCCACGGATCCATCCACTTCCGGTCTTTCTCGGCGTTCTCGGGAGACGTGGCAAACTCCCCCCGGGCCCACTTCTTGTCGTATGGCAACTTGAGGTTCAGAAACAGGGTCTTCTTCGATTCGGAAAGACGCACTTCCTGGACCGTTCCTTCCAGGGTGACCGTCGTGCCGGCGAGCTTGATCAGTTCATCTCCATCCTCAGGACCGAAAACCTTCGCCGCTTCCTTTCGAGGGGTCTTTTCCGCTACCGCCGGTGGCGTGGCAACGGCTGGTTTCACCGTGCCGGGTGTCGGATCGCCCATCGCCTGCCGGGTATTGGTCTCGCGCTCGTCCTTTTCCTTTTTCTTGGAGAGGTCGACCTGATCAAGCGCGCTCTTTGACGCCTTGGGCTGATTCGCCGGCTTTTCCTCCAGTGCAGCCGAGCTGGCCTCCGGGGATTTCTCTTTCAGATTTCGGTAATACAGCACTCCACCAAGTCCCAGCGCGGTCAGCACCAGCACGGCGATCACCGCTTTCCCGACCCAGGAGCTTTGAGGCTTGGCGACGATGATCGGACGATGCACCGCAGCCGACTTTGCGGGAGGAACTTTCCTCGCCATGGCGGGAGCGGACGATGCGACCTGCCCGCCTTTGGTGGCAGTGGCCAGGGCTGCACGGGCGGCTGCCAAGGTCGCCTTCTGGGCATTGGCCGCGAGCCAGTTCCGCCACGAGCCGAGACCGCCGCCAGCGTCGTCGCTCACGGTGCCTGCCTTCCAGCCCATCACCTCGTCGAGCAGCTCGACAAGCGGCATCAGGCCGGGGCGTGTCTCCTCGGTGCTGAGCCAGCGGAACGGAGAGATCCAGAACGTGATCCCGCGATCCGACTCCCCACCCCCGACGACGATCGCGGAAGGGGCCGTTTCCACCCAGACTTCGTCATCCGCGAGCACCTGGGAAAGCAGCTCGGAGACCTCCAGCGCCTGATCCATCAGCACGATCGCGGACTCCACCGTCAGGAATCCCTGCTGCAAAAGCTTGGAAAGCGAGGAGCCCTCGACCCATTCGGTGACAAGGAATGGCATGCCGTCGACCGGATCGCAGCCACCAGTCACCACCGCCCGAAGAGCCGGGTGGACGACTTCGGCGAGACGCTTCACCCCAATGTCGTAGGCCGCGCGCTCCTCAGGTTGCAGGCCACCACCGTCCGAACCGAACGGGAAAAACCGCCGCAGCGCCACGTGGCGACCCGTTTCTGAATCCACCGCTGCGAAAACCACCCCGTGGTGGTCCTGCGCGAGAATGTCCTCGATTTGAAAGCGCTGCGTCAAAGTCACAGGCTGTTAGCAGAATTTCCCGCCGTCCGCCAACCCCTCAATCGCCCCGATGACGGTTTTTGCGTGTCTTTCTTGCAGTTCGTGGTTCTCTTCCGCCCGCTCCGGCCCGTTTTCACAATGTCCACCTCGCTGACACGCAATTTTTCGATCATCGCCCATATCGATCACGGCAAGACCACGCTGTCCGATCGACTGATGGAAATGACCAGCACCATCACCCAGCGCGAAAGCAGCGCCCAGCTGCTCGATGCCATGGATCTGGAGCGTGAAAAGGGCATCACCATCAAATCCCACCCGGTGGCGATGGAGTACAAGGCCAAGGACGGCATCACCTACAAGCTCAACCTCCTCGACACCCCAGGCCACGTCGATTTCTCCTACGAGGTCGCCCGCTCGCTGGCTGCTTGCGAGGGCGCCATCCTGATGATCGACGCCGCCCAAGGCGTGGAGGCCCAGACCGTGGCGAACCTCCACCTCGCGCTCCAGCAGAACCTCGTCATCATCCCGGTCCTCAACAAGATCGACCTCCCGGCCGCCGACGTGCCGCGCTGCAAGAAGCAGCTTGAGGAAATCCTCGCCATTCCCGCCGAGGACGCCATCCCCGCCTCCGCCAAGGCCGGCATCGGCATCGAGGACATCCTGGAAGCCATCGTCGCCCGCGTTCCCGCTCCCGTCGAAAACCCCGACAAGCTCCTCCGCGCCACCGTGTTCGACTCGATCTACGACACCTACCGCGGCGTCGTTTCCTACGTCCGGATCTTCTCCGGCACCGTGAAAAAGGGCCAGCGGGTGAAGCTTTTCGCCACCAACAAGACCTACGAGATCAAGGAAGTCGGCGTCTTCACCCCGAAAATGAACGCCCGCGAGAAACTCGTCGCCGGCGACGTGGGCTACGTCATCGCCAACATGAAGTCGGCCGACGAGGCGAAGATCGGCGACACCCTCACCGACTCCACCCACCCCTGTCCGGAAGCCCTTCCCGGCTACAAGGAGATCCAGCCGATGGTTTTCTCCGGAATCTATCCGATCGACACCTCCGACTACGAGGCCCTGAAGACCGCGATGGGCAAGCTTCAGATCAACGACGCCGCCTTCACCTACATGTCGGAAAGCTCGACCGCCCTCGGCTTCGGCTTCCGCTGCGGCTTCCTCGGCCTGCTCCACATGGAGATCATCCAGGAAAGACTCCGCCGTGAGTTCAACATGGACGTCATTTCCACCTACCCGTCCGTGATCTACGAGGTCACCAAGACCAACGGCGAGGAACTCATCGTCGACAATCCCTCGTTCTTCCCCGACTCCCAGATCATCCAGGAAGTTCGCGAGCCGCTGGTGAAGGTCTTCGTCATGGTGCCCGGCGAATACATCGGCGACATCATGTCCCTCGTCATGGAAAAGCGCGGCGACGTGGTCAACACCGAGACCATCGACGAATCCCGCGTCATGCTGACCTGCCTCATGCCGCTGGCGGAGATCCTTGTCGATTTCAACGACCGCCTGAAGTCCTGCACCCGTGGCTACGGCTCGATGGACTACGAGCACGCCGGCTACCGCGCCGCGAACATGGTCAAGATGGAGATGATGATCGCCGGCGAACCCATCGAGGCCTTCGCCACCATCGTCCACCGCGACAAGGCGGAAGGCTACGGTCGCGCCCTCGCCGGACGCCTCAAGGACGTCATTCCGAACCAGCTCTTCGTCGTCGCCATCCAGGCCTGCATCGGCGGGAAAATCATCGCCCGCGAAAGCATCTCCGCCCTTCGCAAGGACGTCACCGCCAAGTGCTACGGCGGCGATATCTCCCGTAAGCGCAAACTCCTCGAGAAGCAGAAGGAAGGTAAGAAAAAGATGAAGGCCATCGGCAAGGTCAACATCCCGCAGGACGCCTTCATCAAGGTGCTGAAGAGCGGGGATTAAGCCCTCCACCTTGCCCACAAGGCACTCAAGGGTTGGAGAAGGTGACTGCCGCGCATCCATATCCTGAAGGGATTTCAGCCAATAGCCCGGGGTCGAGCGCTAGCGACCACCCCGGGTTGGTTTATCTTTTGATTTGCACCCTGAAAGGCGTGCCAGAAGCGTCGGCAATCAATGGCCTTCGCACGCTGCTGCGACCCACGGCCGGGGTCGAATCTGTTTGAATGATTCCTCGGGTGGTCG
The DNA here is from genome assembly GCA_027485995.1 of Verrucomicrobiaceae bacterium. Lineage (GTDB taxonomy): Bacteria > Verrucomicrobiota > Verrucomicrobiia > Verrucomicrobiales > Akkermansiaceae > Luteolibacter. The sequence continues at coordinate 52,717 of JAIXPW010000221.1, read as the reverse complement.
GCCGGAATACAGCCTCCTTTTTCGCCGAGGCTTCGGAGAACAAGTCGACCCGGGGCTAATCTCTCCGATCCTTGCCGGAGTCGAGAGCCGGACCGCCGAGATCAGATACTATGGAGATTGCCGCTTGGCCGAATCCACGAAGCGAGAGCCAACCAAGAGCCGCAAGTCCAATGTCACTCCTTCCCCTCGCCGAAGAGCGAAACCAGCGGGAAATAGATCATCCCACCGCTGATGCCACCCTTGGAATCGTTCAGCCTAGGAATATGATCCGTTGTCTTTCCATCCTGGCAGGCGGCAGCCGACAGGGACATCGCGACCACCGCCGCTGCCTGAGCCACACGGATGGAACCGCAGATGGGTCCATGCTTCTTTTGGAGCTCGGCGACCTCCTCCAGCGAGCAGTCTGTTAGATCGAAGACCTCCTTGCGGCACTGGTCACAGAAGCGACCATTTTCCGAGGGCGTCATGCCTTCGAAGGACATCGGGCACTTGAACGAGAAGTGGCTGTCGTCGAGTTTGTTCATAATGGGCGAACCTTGATGTTGCGGAAGGAAATGGAGCCGTGGTCGCCTTGCAGGGCGAGGTAGCCCTTGCCGGACTTGGCGAAGAGCGGCATCGAGCCGAACTTGCTCTTTGCCACGCGTGCCTTGAAATCCTCGCTGCCCATGGCGTACTCGAAGTATTTCACGCCGTTGATCTCGTGGACGCACTTCTCAGGCGTGACGATGAGGCGGACATGGTTCCACTCGCCGGCGGGCTTGGTGGCATCGAGCGGCTTGTCGGTCTTGGGATCGACGGGTGGCTGATAGAGCGCATAGAGCCAGCCGCAGCGCTGCGGGTCGGCGGCCTTGGCGTTGTCCTCCAGTTGAAACTCCGGACCGGTCGCCCAAACCGCGCCGCCCTCATCGGTGACGTGGAAGATGATGCCGCTGTTGCCGCCTTCGGAGATGTTGTAGTCGAGTTGCAACTCGAAGGCTGCGAACTGATCCTTGGTCACGATGTCTCCGGCATTGTGCGGGTCGGCGCAGACGAGGCTGCCATCCTTGATGACCCAGCCCGGACGCACGTCGGCCTTCTTGAAATTGTGCCAGCCATCGAGGCTCTTGCCATCGAACAGCAGCTTCCAGCCCTCGGACTTTTCCTTGTCGGTCAGCGTGTTGGGCTTCGCCTCATCTGGTGCCGCGAGGCAGAGGGTGGGAAGGAGGGCCGTGGCAAGAAACAGGAAGCGGGTGGGTTTCATCATTCAAAGAATACGAAATCGCCGTGCGGCCTGACGAGCACAACCACCAGGAGACCGGATTTTCCGAACCGGATCCGCCCAAAAGCCCAAGAAACCCGAAGGAATCCACCGAAGCGTGGGACTTAGGGTTCGTCATTCCTCAAATAGGATCTCCAACATCCGGTCGGGATTGCTGAGGAAACTCCGCGTGATCCGGTAGTGCTCGGTTTCTTCGTAAGCGACGCGTTCAACACCATCGGGGGTGAACTGATAGATGAACGCCTCCGGGTAGGCCATCAGGATCGGCGAGTGGGTTGCAATGATGAACTGCGATTTCTCCTTCACCAGATCATGCATCCGGGTCAACACCGCCAGTTGCCGCTTCGGCGACAGGGCCGCTTCGGGTTCGTCCAGAAGGTAGAGTCCGTGGCCGTGGAAACGGTTCATCACCAGGGCCAGAAAGGATTCGCCGTGGGATTGCTCGTGCAGCGGCCGATCGCCATAGGCAGGCCCGATCGGCGGAGCAGGAGCGGGTTCGGCGTCGAGCCTCTCAATTTCTGTGGCGACGTTGAAAAAACTCTCCGCCCGGAAGAAGTAGCCGCCGCGGGGTCTGGGGTGTCCGCGCGAGACCCGGAGAAAGCGATGAAGCTCCGAGTGGGAGGCGCGGGTGCTGAAGTTGAAATTCTTTGAGCCGCCCTCCGCGTTGAATCCACAGGCCACTGCGATGGCTTCCAACAAGGTGGACTTTCCAGACCCGTTTTCACCGACCAGAAAGGTGACCGCCGGATGAAACTCCATCGTTTCCAGTGATCTCACGGCCGGGAGTGAAAAGGGATAGCGCTCGAAGGACTCCACCTGATCCCGCTTCAATGCTATCTCAGCAACATAGGTGGTGGTGATCATGAGGGCAGATTCGAGGAGGTGACCTTTGCGACGCGCAGCACGGGCATCTTCTTCGACCTGCATGACCACGTCAATCGGCTCCATCAACGAAGGGAAGGGCGGACGGTAACGACAAGGCAAATGCTCTGACAAATAGTCTCGTACGAGTTGCAGGCGTTTGAGAATGACCGACGAATGAAAAAGAGCCTGTAGCGAAAACTGCTTCGATTCCGGCTTTCTTGCGTTGCTCTCGCGGTCCTTTTTAAGATGTGGAATGCGGGCAGCCCTCGATCGTCAGCCAGCTCAAGGGGGTCCACCAATCAGGATTCAAGACGAAGGAAGGCACCTGAGCGTGTCTCGGCCAGGTTCAAGGCAAATGCCCTGACAAACAATCGCGCTCATTCTGATTTCTCGCGCAAGGCCGCAGCGCCGCAACGAAGACTGGTTCTGGGCGCTGATTCTGATCCGTCGCACGGCAGTCTGTCAGAACAGTTGAATTGCCGGCGGGTTCTGGTTGGCTGAGGCCGTGCATCCACGTCCAATCTACGATCTCCATGGCAACCCGGTCGGTTGGCTCAGCGAAAGGCCATTCGGCCTCTGGTACTCCGTGTATAACTCTGCCAGAGCCCTGATCGCGAGAACCCGGGACGGCTACGTGAGGGATACCAACGGCCACGTTCTGGGCTTCTATTCGGAGGGGTGGTTTCGGGATCGGAATGGTCACGCGGTTGCTTTCATCCAGGATGCAGTCGCAGGCCCGCCGAGGCCCGCCATCCGGCAATCGCCCGCCTTCGGTGTGATGCCCGATATTCCGGCAATGCCGCCGTTTGGTTTCGAGAATCCAGAACCACCGCCATTCACCGATCAGTGGGGGATGAGTTGGGATGCATTCCTCGCCGGGGCAGGTGATTTCGGAGGTTGAGGAGGCCAATCCTCAAGAGCAAATGCGCCGACAAACCATCGCGCACTTTTCCCCGCGCATGATGCTGATTCACCCGGATGCCGCAAGCCCCTGGCCGCTTTTGGAAATTGCCATGGTCTGCGGATTCACACACCTTGCTCGCCTGAATCTGATGAGGTCGCGAACCATCACGACTCATCGCCAAATCACTGTTGGGCCGAATCCACAACACGATGAACCTACCGACCTTGATCCTGACAGGACTTCTTACGGGTTTTGGCTTCGCCGCTGAGAAGACCGACTTGGAAGGTCGGGTGGACTATTTGGCGACGGAACTGCGCAAGGCAATCGACCCCAAGAGGTGGACCATCACCCACGATTCAAAGTCGATTCGAATTGAGTCCACGTTCGAGCTGGAGATAAGGCATCGGGTGAGTCCAACATTAAGCGCGGCACCTCCTGATAAGACCAAGTATCGAATTGACCTTCGATTCGCGCCGCACCTTTCGAAGGAGGAGTTTCTGAGGATTTCCAGAGAACGAGTGGAACGAGCTGCGATCTCAGCCTATGGCGCGCAGACCAAGGAAGCCTACACCGACTCGCTCCGATTTCTGCAGGAACACCCACTTCCTCGCTATACGGTGCTGGATCGGGTGGGCAAAGCCTACTCGGTGTATTTCACGAGCACGGATTCGGTGACGCTGTCACTCGGGCCTGTAGGGCTTTATGCTGAGGCGCGAGGCGTCGAAGGAATCGTGGATAGCCAACTATGGCCGGACACGCCGTGACGCAGACAAAGCAGGGTCGCGGTTTTGGTTTGACGATTATTCCAGCACAAGCGTCTCCCATGAAGGAACACTGCCCAGACTGCTCTTCACGACTTCACCATTTCCGGAGTGGTGGTTCTTTGGTCGTTCGTTGTTCGTCGCCGGCTTGCGCATGGGAGGTTGCGACCAGTTTCCCGGTTCCCATCTTCTGCGACGATGTCCGTTACAGCATCTCCATCCCCCCGTTGCCGGATGCTTCAGCCGCGGTCCTCATCACTCTCAATCAGGGGTTCACACACGGCATCCCTGTCACCCGCACCCTCGCCATCCGCGGCGAGCTTCCGCCGTTTGTCGGCAGCGCGCTCGAAACATGGCACGAGGCGCAACGCCTCCGAGGAGCCGGCATTCCTTTCCAAATCGAGCCTAGCTACCCGTTCGACCTCGACACACCCTCCAGCGCTTTCGGAATACCAGATGGACCCATCATCGCCGATCCACCCGCAAGCGCCTAACCAGGCACAATGCAAAGGCTCTGACAAGTGATCGCACATTTCCCCAAGCATGACGCTGATTCACCCGGAGGCCGGAAGCCCTTGGCTGCTTTTGGAAATTGCCAAGGTCCGGGGATTCCCACACTTTGATTGCGGTGCCCCGACAATGTCGCGATACAGAACGACTCGTCGCGCACCATCACGACTTGTCGCCAAATCATTGTCAGACGTTTGCTAGCCGTTCCGTGAAACCGAAAGCTCTGAAAATCATTTCTGGAGGCCAGACCGGTGTTGACCGCGCAGCCTTGGACGCGGCTTTAGCGCTCGGCTTTCCCTGTGGCGGCTGGTGCCCTACAGGTCGCATCGACGAGTGCGGCGTGATACCCGACCGCTATCCGCTCAAGGAACTCAAGAAGGGTGGCTACCGTCTCCGCACCATCCAGAACATCGACGACTCCGACGCCACACTTATCATCTACTTCACTGACTTGGAGGGCGGCACCGAAGAGACCACTTACCGCTGCATCAAGATGGGCAGACCATACAAGCTCATCGACGCGGGACAGGTTTCCGTGTCGCGCGCCGTCGAACTGGTGGCGGATTTCGTCAGCAGCCGCTCCATTCACGAACTCAATGTCGCTGGACCGCGTGCAAGTAAGACCCCACAAGCCTATCAATACGCTTTCGATGTCGTCTCCGGGCTGTTACGCGGACTCGATGCGATGGCCCATGATCAAGAGCCCGCAAATGGCCAGCAAGTCAATGGTGGCAACGGCGAACAGGGTCTCTAGTTCTCTTCGCTCTGGACGCCATATTCCCTCCGTGCCAATCTTCAAACGTTTCGCGCAACCCTTACTTCAACCATCACCATGAAGACCATCGTCAAGCTTTTGGTTCTTCCTGCGCTAGTGTTCCAAGTCTCATGCGCAGTGAATGAGAGCAGGAGTTCAAAGGAGATCGAAGCCAAGCTCCGAGAGAAGGGCTCCTATGAATACAATCTTGTGGGCAAGAGGCTCTCACGTCCCGTCGACGAGGAGTTGCTGAAGCGGCTCGTCGCGCACCCGGATGAATCCGGCGATCACGATTTCATCCTTTCGACCTGGCTCCTCCGCATCGCGGCGGAGGGCGACCGGAAGTATCTGTGGTTGCTGGACAGCAAGGAACTGAGGAAAGGCGGCGATCCGGGCAGGGAGGAGATTTCCGATCTCCTACTTGCCTACGATTACAACGTGAACGGCAATGGAAAGTCCTTGGAGGTCCTGTTGAACCGACTGCGGACAGCGGTGAAGAAAAAGCCGTCGTGGGCCGTACCGCACCTGGATGCCCTGGCGGCCGTCGACGAGTGGGATTTGTGCCGGCAAGCACTCGGTTCCCTCAGGCTATCAGCCGACGGCGCAGGGGGTGACGAGCGTTATGGATTCTGGCTCAAGCGGCGATACTTCTTCCCCCACAACAAGAGTTTCCCAGACAATTATCAACTGTTCTGCCGCGACCTTGAACAGCTCCAAGCCAAGGCCGAACAAGGCAGCGCTGGGCAACCCGCTATTCGCCCCAAGTCGAAGTCGGAGGGTAGCGAGAAACCTCAACCTGAAGTAGATGGGCGTTCTCGGTAGGGGTGTGCCAAGCCTGAATCGTTGTGCGGTGAGCCTGTCATGGCAGATGCTTAGATAGATGATTTTCACTTCTTTCTAGGTCCGCAAGGGATTCTCCTCGCCCTGCGGGTAGCATCCTCTTCCCAGGTGTCTCCGGCGCTCTTCTCCTCGTTTGACGCTGATTCACCGGGAAGCCGGAAGCCCTTGGTCGTTTTTCGAAATTGCCAAGGTCCTCAGATTCACACACCTTGCTTGCATGAAACCGAAAAAGTCGCGATGCAAGACGACTCGTCGCGAACAACCACGACCAGTCGTTAAATAACTGTCCGGAAGAAAATTTCTTATGCCAATTGAAATTAGCACTCTTAAGTTCATCGAAAACCTGACAAAGAAGGGCGGTCCCGAAATGCAGGACTACTCTCGATTGGACTTCATCATTTGTGAACTGCACACTATGGCGCTCAACGGGAGTCTGACCTCCGAAGATACGTTGAGCCTACGGACGGCCATGGGGCCATCGCTTGCTGTTTCAACCATGCAGGGGTTAGCACTCGCCAAGCCACATGGCTATGCCGGAGATTTTGAGATTATCGACAGGATATACCGTTGTGCAATATGCGACGATCCGGAATTGTCCCGCTGGGATGTTTATTATCATCAACACTCTGCACCAAAAGCAGTGAGGAATAGAAAAGAGTATTTCCACAGGTTGCTAGACCAGTATTCAAGAAGTAGAAATAGACTTGAGGTGCTTAAGATCGCAATCGGACCGGGACGCAGCATGTATGAATGGATTGCAAGGAATCCATCTTACCCCATTGTGATTGACTGCGTAGATTTAGACCCCAACGCGCTTGAATACGCTCGGAATCTGAATCACGAATACCTTGATAGAATAAACCTAATTCAGAAGAACGCATTGCGTTTCAATCCCACAAAATCATATGACTTGATATGGATTGCAGGGTTATTTGACTATTTCGATAATAAGGTTTTCGTAAGGCTATTAAGTCGCTATCTTAAGGCGTTGAAGATTAATGGGGAACTAGTTCTAGGCAATTTTTCAGATCGCAATCCGAGCCGCTCCTACATGGAGCTTGTGGGTGGCTGGAACTTAAATCATCGGAGTCGGAGCGATCTCCGCACATTGGCAGAGACGGCTGGCGCAAGCTCAGCAGATATCTTCATTGGAGCCGAACCAGAAGATGTAAATCTTTTCTTGCACGTGAAGCGAACAGAACAAGAATTTGATCATTGAGACGTAGTGCGAAGTCGGAGCGATAGCGGAGAGTTCGGCTGCGCCCAAAGTCGAACAAGCCCGGAGCGACCAGGTGATTCGCCCTTCCCTGTCCGCGATAGCCTCGGCGACTGTGGATGCAGCGCAAACGCTCTGACAGATAATCGCGCGCATTCCGATTTTTCACGCAACGCTGCAGCGACGCAACGAAGACCGGGGCTTGGCAATGGCTTTGATTCGTCGCTCCGTTGCGCCGTTGCGTGAGATTTCCTGTCCGGATCTCCTCATTCTTTGCCGCCGCTGAGCCGCCTGGTCTGATGGGGTGTCGCAGGGATGTTTGGCGAAGGCATCTGCGAATCTGAAGGAAAGTCGCAAGGTTCAAAATTGCCAGACACTGAAGTTGTAGCTAGAGTCATCGGGTGTCTTTTGGGATATCCTGATGACAGACAAGCATCAGGGATCTCCGGACTTGGTTGCCATTCCATCCACACCCATGAAAACACTCATTCCACTCGCATTGTTCGTTGTCTCCGTTTCCGGTGCCCGTGAAGTTGCGGACGCCCCGCCTGTCGCCAAGGATCCCGTGCGCGATGTCTCTTTCACGGTGGGATCCACTTACGGGAGACTTCATGCATACGGCGAAGAGCTCCTAGCGGCCCAGCACCCCGACTATGCCGGACTGATCCGCGAGGTGGCGAAGGGCTCGGAAGAGGCGCTGGCTACGTTCTTCAAGGTCAGCGCCTCCTCCCCATGGGACGCTGCAGCGGGCGAGGCCCACCGAAGTACCATTCGTAAAGTCCTGCTCCATTGGGGAGACCTGGGATTTTCGAAGAATCTGGCCAAGCAGCCGGAGGAGGTCCGCCAAAGGATCGGGTGGGCACTGATGACCGAAGACGATGCGCTCCGTTTGCTGTTTCCGCTGACCTACAGGGCCTGCACCGGCAAGGCTCCGGATGCCGAAAAATGAAATTCCGGTCAGGGGGGCTTAACCCAGAGTCCGGAAACATCGACCACGAAATTCACGAAACCTCACGAAAGCCAAGCAGGTCCGAAACGCTACAAGGGAGCGCTCCATGGCAAAGCCGGGCTAGATGGGAAGAATTTGAACCGCCAAGGCGCCAAGAGCGCCAAGGAAACTACAAATGAGTGTCTTTGAAATCAGGTCCACTCCCCGCCTCGCAATTCTTCGCCGGTTCGACTTGGCGACCTTGGCGTCTTGGCGGTGAGAGAACCTCTTCGTTCCGGATTTCGCCATGATCCCTCCCAAGGGTGGGGACCCTGACTGAGTGCGCATGGTCATTTCCTTGCGGAGCCCTTTCTCTCTCCTTACTCTGCCCCCCGTGAGCATTTCCCGAGTCGTCATCAAGGTCTTCCTCTACCAGATCAACCCGCAGATCTGGCGGAAATTTTCCGTGCCTGCCTCGTTCAATTTCCTCCAGTTGAACAATGCCATCCAGGATGCGATGGGCTGGGAAAACAAGCACCCGCATGAGTTCCGCCACGGCAAGGGCAAGCGTCTCACCGACGTGATCGGCCCCGTGGGTCTGGCGGACCAGGTACCGGCCGGTGGCGAATTCCAGGATGAACTCGGAATTACACTGGCGGAGTACATCGGGAAAAAGCGCCTGCCGCTGCGCATGCTTTACCGCTACGATTTCGCCGAGGACTGGATCCATGAGGTCGTCTTCGAATCGAAGGAGGAGAGCGACGTCGAGGGCCCGATGATGATCGGTGGTGCCCGCGCCTGCCCGCCTGAGGACTTTGGTGGAGTGTTCCAGTACCTGGAAGCCCTCAACGGCCAGATCGGCTGGTATCGCGGCGAGTACGACCCGGAAGCCTTCGACATCAAGGAAGTCGTCTTCGGCGGCAAGAGCCGGAATCCGAAGAAGCGGAAGCTGAGGTGAGGGCGGGCTGCTTGAAACTTGGACTTATCTTTTTGAAGGATGTGAGAAACCACAAGAGCCACGAAAGGGCACGAAACGAGACGCCAACTTGACGGTCTTCGCACTGGCCTGATGGATGAGTCCGGGGCGAATCGGAACTCCGAGGCCGTCGTGTTGTCTCGTGAATTTCGTGGTTTGGATTTCAGGATTCAGGCTTGCCCATTCCGCGGACTCGCATGCCGCGACTCCAGCGGGCTCATCCCCGGCAGTCGCAACCGTTCAGGGGCGGGTGGAACGCAAGCGGAGGAACGAACGGGCTTGGCCGGTGATCGCTTGAACGACCGTGGCATCCTCGCCGTCGCCGGTGAATGGATCGCCAACCGGGGTCCAGGTCACCAGGTCGTCCGAACTCTCGACCTGGTAACTGACTGCGAACTCGGTCGGGAACGCCCATTCGAGAGATGAGGAATCCGAGGCAGTGAGGCTGGGGGCAAGTGCCAGCGGATCTGGAGTGGCGAGGCGCTCCATCAACTTCATGTGGGTGTCGAGGCCTGTCTCATAAGTGAAGAAGACATGGCCATCCGGGGCGGCCTGGAAGTCGGGAAACCTGATGTTCTCACCACTGGTGCGCACGTCCGACAGGCGTTCGGTTTCGCTGACCACCTCGCCTTTTCGAAGGGCATGAACGAGCAGCACATCGTCGCGCAGCCCCAGGCTTTCGATGATGTGGCGTTGTTTCCAGGAAAGCCAGACGATGTCCCGCTGGAAGTCGTAACACGAGTAGGGCAGTTCGTGGCTCTCGCCATCGGGCGTGAGCTGCCGGTCGCTGAGGGGCTGTGCCAGCGTGGCGGTCTGCGCGAACAAGGCGGGCACGTCGTCGAATCGCAAGTAATGCAGGACCGAGACGATGCCGGTCTTGTCCGGGTAGGTGAGGTGGACGATGTTGTGGCGGTCGATCACGATCGAGGGGTCCCATTGGTTTCCTGGACCATTCGCCACCACCAGCGGCGTGGTCCGCCAAGTCACGCCGTTGTCGTTGCTGACATTCATTTTCACATCCCAGCCGCCCGGCGTGGTCTCTTCGCGCCAAGCCACGGCCAGGGCCGCTCCATCACAGCCGCCGAAGTGGGCGAGGGGAAACGCGGCGTTGAGCGCGGCGGTTAGGTTCAGCGGAGTGGAGCGGACGGTGAAAGTGGCGGAGCCGGAAGGGCGACGGGCGTAGCGGACATCGGCGCTTGCAGCGGAGACATCGGGGTCTCCCTCGTGCCAGAGGAAATGGATGGTGCCGGAGCGGTCCACCTCCACCTGCATGTATTTCACCGGCTGAGAGGCGCTCGCGGTGTAGAGAAACTGCTCGTCCGTCCAGGTTCCGGATGTGGAGAGATAGATGGCATGGCCGATGCGGCGGGTGGCCGGAGCGTACCACGCCAGATGGAGGTTGTCGTCGGCGTCGATCACGATGCAGGGGCTCGACACGCCGCTGCCCAGGGCCGAGGTCGGCAGAGGGATGTTTCCCCAGACCGGAGATGAGGCGCGCGGGGCATCGGTATACTTCAGGCGGGAGGCGGGAATTCCCCCACTGGCAGGGGTTTCCATCGCAAAGGTGTAAATTCTTCCTGTGGATGCGATGGCCAGGCTGTAACCCACTCCGCCGCCGAGAGTGGCACCAGGCAGGACCGGCGGCACGTCCACCGGATCACTCCATTGGGCCGAGACCTGGGCAGTTGCCGGCGGTGGTGTCAGGCAGAGGGAAAGCGACAGACCGAGGAATGTGGTGGCGAGGAGATTGCGGACGATGAAGGGCAGTTGGAATGGAGTCATGAAAAGGCAAACTCCGCTTCCGAAGCGCGATTACATCATTTCTTCGGATTTTCCTGGTGATCCACCTCCGGGCCGGGCCGAGGGCGTCGTTGCTGGGCCTTGGCGCGAATTTCCCGCGTGCGTTCGTCGAAGATGGACCGCTGCCGCTCGTCGAGGGCCGTGCGCATTTCCTCCGCGAAGGCATTCATCCGCCCGGCGATGTTCTGGGCCTGCATGGCCGCCAGGCGTTCGCGTTTTTCGAGGATCGGGCGGATGCGGAGGACCTGATCGTCGGTCAGGCTCAGCTCCTTGGTGAGCTCGGACAAGGTCTCCTCGATCGACTTGACGGGTGGTGGGCCGGGCGGGGTACGGTTTGATCCGATGCGCCAGCCGATGTAGCCGCTGGACGCCGCCACGAAAAGGATCAGGGCGGAAAGCTGGAGGGCGAGGCGTATGGATGTCGCGTTGCGAATCATGGCTGGACGAGTGAGAGATCGAGATCGGGCGGGGGATCGAACAAGGATTCCAAGGCGGAGCGGTGGGTCGGCACGCTTGGCGGAAACCACTGCACCCATCCCAACAGGGGAACGGCCGCGACCACTGAGCCGATCCAAGCCCTGCGGAGAACGACGGCGCAGGTCCGCAGGGTCTCGGAATGGTCGCGACGCACCTGATGGAAGCCCCGGATGACGGCGGCCTCCAAGGTGGCCGAGACGGGCGGGTCGCTGCTGTGAGAAGCGCTGCCGCGGCGGGCACTTTCCAGAAAGCGGTCGAGTGGATCGGGATTCATGGGCGGGATCGGTTCAATTGTTGCCAGATCGCTTTCAAGCGCTGGCGGGCGCGAAAGGCTCGCACGGCCAGCGCACCCCGGCTGCATCCGAGCTGTCGGGCCGCTTCGGCGAGAGGGAGCTGATCGAGATCGAGGAGGACGACCAGAGCGCGGTCGGCGGGAGGGAGTTGTTGGAGTAGGCGCTCCAACAGTTCGTGGTTGTCGACATCGTAGGCGGCGGATTCCGTCTCGGACCCGAGGCTGGCGACCATGGAGGCCTGCTGGGATTCCGGGAGATCGGTGAACCGCAGCTCCGGCCTGCGCCGCCAAAGCCGGGCCCGCGAGCGGCAGACGTTGGTCGTGATGCGCGCCACCCAGTGCTCCATCTTCGCCGGACCATCGAGGCGGCCGAGATGCCGGAAGACCCGTAGGAATGTCTCCTGGATGAGATCGGAATCGTCGTCCCGGGGCGGGCGATGGGCACGGACGATGCGGGCCACCATCGGGAGGAAATGGCGGAAAAGCTCCCGCGCGGCAGACTCGTCGCCCTGGCGCGCCTGGTCCAGGCAGGCAGTGAGATCGATTTCGCAGCGTTCATGGCTCATGGGGACCCGGGGGATTCCCGTCACCGGCTCCCAACATCCTAAACACCGTTTGCAGGCCGCGATTACAGGGAAAACCAGGAAAACGCCTGTTTTTCTTTCGCCCCTGGGGAAACCTTAAGGGGAAGATGAGAGACCACACAGTTTGTCTGTCCCCATAAAGGGAGACGCCGGGCAGGACGTTTCGATGACGGACTTCAATGCAGATTTCATGGATGAACTTGGAATCCATCCAGAAGCTGCCATTCTTCAGGGACCACCAACCATGTTCGATGGCTTTCATGCGCTCCTGCCGGTGACAGGCTGTCTCGCGATCGAGCTGGTCTCGCTGAGGTGGCGGGGTGTGCGGGTGTTTCCGGACTGGACGCTGCCGGTGGTGGCCCTGTTCGGAGTGCTGCCGGATCTCTGCTCGCCGCATCTCTCGCTGGAGGACCGTTATGAGAGCTGGTCGCACACGCTTCTGTTTCTGGTCCTCCTCCTTCCGGTCTGCGCCGGGATGACGTGGTGGTTTCCAAAAGGAACGCGGCTGAGGGTGGCGGTGGTGGGGTGGGTGGCCGCTGCGCTGCATCTGGCGGCGGATGCGGTTTCAGGTGGGGTTCCCTGGCTGCTGCCGTGGTCGGAGGAGCCGATCGGCGACTATCACATCCAGCCGGACGACTGGTTGTTCTACGACTCAGGCTTCATCGTGCTGGCGCTGGTGGGCTGGTGGCTGCGGCACTGTCTGGAAGGGCAGGCCTTTGAGCGGTCGCTGAAAAACGAGAAAGCCGGACCCCTGTGAGGAAGTCCGGCTTTTGGAAGAGTTTTGACGCGGCTCAGGCCAGGGCGAGGAGCTTGGCCTTGAGCTGGTCCTTCGTGACATTGGCCCCGACGATCTGGTCCTTCACCTCGCCGTTCTTGAAGAACAGGAGGAGCGGGATGCTGCGGACTCCGTACTTCGCGGAAAGCTCGCGGGCGTCATCGACATTGACCTTGCCGACCTTGGCCTGGCCTTCGAGGTCGGTGGCGACCTGATCGATGACAGGGCCGATCATTTTGCAGGGGCCACACCATTCCGCCCAGAAATCGACGAGAACAGGTTGATCGGAATCGATCACTTCGGATTGGAAATTGGCTTCGGTGAGTTGGAGTGCCATGAGCGGAACGTGGATGCAGGTGGATGAAACGTCAAGGGCTGCCCCGCGATTAAACGAGGCAGCCCGTGGTGAAATGGATGAATCAGGTTTCAGAGCGGCAGAGCCCAGGCCGTGTAGGCGAAGTAGGCAACCGTGCCACCGATGATGAGATTGAGGATGGGAAGGAACATGGTTTCAGTTATTGTTCGGATGCAAAGATTTCACTGAGAAGGCTGCGGTCGGCAGGGCTCTCAGCCGGAGGATTGTAGCTCTTCGGGGTGCCTTTTTCCTCGCCAGGGTTCTGCACGTACTTCGCGCCGACCCAGGTGCTGGAGATCATGAGCTGGAATGCAAGGAGTGCGATGGCGGCGATGAAACCAACGACCGAGAGGACATTGCCAACGGTTTCGCCGGAGCCTTCGTCTTCCTCTTCCTCACCTTGGAGGGTGGGGGACTGGGTGAGGGTCGGACGAGCGGTGCCGAGCGGCTGGGTCGGGGCCTGAAGCTGGACGGTGGCCTTAGGAAGGGCGACGGTGGGCCCTGCGCCTGGAGCGGTTGGCGCTCCTGAGGGACGGAGTGGAATGGTGGGGGCACCGGTGGATCCTGGTCCTGGCGCGGTGGCCAGACGAATCGTGGGGGCACCCATGCCCGGAGCGGTCGGAGCGCCGACAGGCTTCAGAGGAATGGTCGGCGCTGGGCCGGGAGGACGTGGTGCACCACCAACCGTAGGCGCAGCAGGAGCACTTGGAGCGGACGGTGTCGGCGGACGGACGACCGGGGCTGAGCCAGGAACGGTCGCCACCGGAGGGGCCACCGTGGGAGCTGGAGGAGCAACGGCAGGAGGAGCATCGGCCGCTTTCAGCGTGACGCGAACGGTTTCCTTCTTCAGGGGCACGCTCGACGTCTGCTTGGACGGAGCTGGTTGGTTTTCATTCTCGCTCATGCGGGACGGTCAGTGGGGTTTGGAGGAACCTACTAAGACGATCCAGCCCCGGACTGTCAAACCCCCTTCTCGCTTTTCATCGGGCGGCGGACGATTTCCGGGAATCTCACCCGCGCTTCTTGATCCATTCACGGCGGTTTTCGGTCACCGGGCTGGGCGAAAACCCACTGAGATTCCCAACCGGCAGCGGCCTGGGAGCGGCGATCTTCGGGCTTGGCCGTCCTGGTCGCCGATCGCGAGCCAAAAAAGGGAGGACTGTCTTGGCTCCCGCTTTCAACCGTTCAGACCGGAAGGCACAAGGTCAGACGGTTTCGTCGGAGTGGACCACTCGTCAGTCGAGTCCGTTGCCACTGCTTTTCTCACAGGCAGCTTGATTCGGCGGCGATAAAAGGGGCAGGCGAGTTCGAAAAGATAGGGAACCAGCAGCGCGAAAAGCAGGCCGTAACCGAGAGCTTCGAGGCTGACTTCGCCCAGACTGTCCTCAGACTTCTTTCCGGCCGGGGTCTGGGAAATGACCGGATCCGTGTGGATCGTCGTGAATTTTCCGAGGCTGGCGAGTTCCAGGTCCATCTCCGCCGCGCGGTTCTTGTTGTCGGCCACCCGACGGCACTCCTGCTCCCACTCGATCCTTGAGGCTGTGATGTCCAGCTTGGAAGCGGGGTCGGCAGGCGCCTCGCCACGCACGGCAATGAGCTGCAGCAGGTCCTTGCGACGAGCGTCTGCCTTGTCCTCGCCATTGCGGATCGCGAGTCTCAGCGCCTGCAGGCGGAAGTTGATCGCGTTCCTGGAAAGTGTGGTCTCATAGCGGTCGAGTGCCTTGACCAACCCTGCCGCGACATCCCGTGCCAGTTCTTTCCGTGCATGGGTCACGCGGACCTCGATCAGCCCGGTGACTGGATCCAACTGGGTTTCCGTCGCCTTGGAGAGCGTTTCAATGACGGTCTCCCTGTCCAAGTCGAGCTGCTTGTTGAGTTCCAGCGTGTCACAGACATCGACCTGAACATTGCGGGATTTCAACAAGGCCGCTGCTTCGACCGGAGTGCGGTTGCCGTGATATTCGAAGACCGCCTTGCTCTCATACCGGGAGGGCTCAAGATAGAGCACGAATCCACCCACGAGAAACAAGATCAGCGGCACCGCGAACAGACCGAAGCGCACCGTCCATTTCCAACGGGCGTAAACCTTGGAGGGCAGGAATCGTCCGGGGAGCTGCGAGCTTTCGTCCATTCGCAGGTTTAAACAGAAGCCGTCGGGGAAAGTCAAACCCCACCCTCCAAACTTCCGGGTTGGACGTTCGAGGTTCAATGGTCTAATCCCTCCCCGCCCATGTCAGACAAGACCGCCATCAGCCCGACCCGCGCGGAGGATTTCCCCGAGTGGTATCAACAAGTCATCCGTGCCGCCGACATGGCGGAGAACTCGGAAACCCGAGGCTGCATGGTCATCAAGCCTTGGGGCTACGGCATCTGGGAACTCATCCAGCAGCAGCTCGACCGACGCTTCAAGGCCACCGGCCACCAGAACGCCTACTTCCCCCTGCTGATCCCGCTTTCCTACCTGGAAAAGGAAGCCGAGCACGCCGAGGGCTTCGCCACCGAGTGCGCCGTCGTCACCCACCATCGCCTCGAAGCGGTTAAGGACGAGGTCACCGGAAAAACGAAGATGATCCCCAGTGGCAAGCTCACCGAGCCCTACGTCATCCGCCCGACTTCCGAGACGATCATCGGTGCCGCCTTTGCCCGCTGGGTGCAGTCGTATCGCGATCTGCCGCTGCTGATCAACCAGTGGGCCAACGTCATGCGTTGGGAAATGCGTCCGCGCCTGTTCCTCCGCACCGCCGAGTTCCTGTGGCAGGAAGGCCATACCGCGCATGAGACCAAGGCTGAGGCGATCGAGGAAACCCGGATGATCCACGGGCTTTACGAGGAGTTCCTCCGCGACCACCTCGCCATCCCGGTCATCCCCGGCGAGAAGACGGAAAACGAGCGCTTCCCCGGTGCCGACATGACTCTAACCGTCGAAGCGATGGTCCAGGACCGGAAAGCCATCCAAGCCGGCACCTCGCACTACCTCGGCCAGAATTTCTCGAAGGCCCAGGACATCTCGTTCACCGGACGCGATGGTGCGGTCGAGCACGCCCACACCACCTCGTGGGGCGTTTCGACCCGCATGATCGGCACGCTGATCATGGCGCATTCCGATGACGACGGGCTGGTCCTGCCACCGCGCGTCGCCACCCAGCAGATCGTCATTCTCCCGGTCACGCCGAAGGAAGACAGCAAGGCCGCCGTGCTCGAAGCCTGCCAGGCCCTCGCCGCCACCCTGCGCAATCAGCTTTTCCATGGCGATCCGCTGCGGGTCGTCGTCGATACCCGCGATCTCAATGGCGGCGTGAAGAAGTGGGAATGGATCAAGAAGGGCGTGCCGATCCGGATCGAGATCGGACCACGGGACATCGAAACGCGGAAAGTCTGCCTCCAGCGTCGCGATCAGCCGGTTTCCGCCAAGGAGTTTCTCGACAAGGAGGACTTCATCCAGCGCGCCTCGGACGTCCTCCTCGAGATCCACGATTCACTGCTGAAAAAGGCCACCGACTTCCGCGATGCGAACATCACCGAGTGCACCCGCCTTGAAGATTTCCACGCCCATTGGGCCAAGGAAGACGGCGGCTGGCTGATCACGCCATGGGCCGCCTCGCCGGACCAGGAGGACGAGCTTTCCAAGCAGCACAAGATCACCATCCGCTGCCTGCCGCTCGACAAGCAGAACGAGCCCGAAGCACCTTGCATCCTCACCGGCACCCCCACCCGCTCACGCGCGATCTGGGGCCGGAGCTATTGAGAAATCATAGTGACCAAAGGCCTGATCGATCGGCGTGGATAATCACAAGTCGTTTGCCTTCGGGGCCATTCCTTCGTCATTCGGATTTCGGAATTCGTCATTCCTTCCCCGCCGACCAAGGCATGCAAACCCTCTCGCCATCCGGCCTGCCACCTGCTAATTCCCCCCATCATGTCCGACGAGAATCCCTACGCAGCCCCGGTTTCTTCGATCACTCCGCCACCTCCTTTGCCGAATGACCAGGTCGCCAAGGCGCTCTCGGGGCTCCAGTATCCGCTGACCCTGTCCTTCAAGATTCTGGCGCTCACCACCCAGGCGAATGTCACCGACGCCGCTGGCCGCACCGTGCTGCACACCAAGCAGAAATTCTTCAAGTTCAAGGAGCACGTCGAGATCTTCACCGACTCCTCCCGCACCACCCGTCTCGCGGACATCAAGACCAACAAGGTCATCGACTGGTCCGCCCGCTACTTCATGACCGATGCCAGCGGCGGGGCCATCGGCAGCGTGGGCCGTCGTGGCTGGCGCTCGATCTGGAAAGCCCACTACGAGACCTTCAATCCCGGAGACGAGGTCCCGGATTTCTCGATCAAGGAGGAGAATCCCGGAGCCAAGGTCGCGGACGCCATCCTCGGCGAAATTCCGATCATCGGCATCCTCACCGGCTACCTGTTCCACCCGCGCTACCTCGCCAGTCGCAGCAACGGCGAAGGCGCCATGCGGATGACGAAGCAGCCTGCGTTTTTCGAAGGACGCTTCCAGATTGACAAGCTCGGCAACATGACTTCACGTGAGGAAATGAATCTCATTCTTTCCTTCATGATGCTGGTCATCCTCGAGCGGCGCAGGGGCTGAGGCTTCGGGCACCGGCTTAAAACTCCCAGCGCTTCGGCTTCGCCTTGCCGGAGAGCTCGACCCAGTCGAGTTCCAGGGCTTGCGGCTGTGCGGGGAGGTAGAGGCGGAGGATGCCGATCGGCCCTTCGGCGGGGATCTTCACGGAGATTTCCTGCCAATCGCCGGGCTTCACGATGAATGGGACCGAGTTCCCGGGAAGTGGAGCCTTCCCGGGAGTCAGCCACTCGACCCTGCCCTCGCCGCCCGTCGCGCTGCGGGTCCGGAACTTGAGCGTGGCCGGGCCATCGGCCGCCGCGCCGACGCCGAGAAAGGGAGACACGCCCTGGGCTGTTAGAGTGACGATGCCCGCATTGACGGTCGCCGTGCATTGGCGTGCCCTCCAGCCCTGGAGCTTCGGATCAGCGGCATCGTCCTTGGGTGTCGGTGTGGCCTTCGGCTTGGACTTGTCCTTGGCGCGATTGTTCTGAACGCCTTCCTCCTTGGGCTGATACTTGGCGGGATCGAATGCGGGATTGGCGATCGGCTGGACGGCCTTGGTGTCTGTTAGAAAGGCCTCGATGCGCGCGTCCATCGTCTTGACGCGCTCTGTTTCGGTGGCTGATAGGTCGTTCTTCTCGCCTGGATCCGTGCGAAGATTGAAGAGTTTCCAGCGATGCTTTCCGTTTTCTCCGCCGAAGAAGATGCGGATCAGTTTCCAGTCGCCCTGATGCATCACGACGGAGGGCGGCAGCCAGTCGGGCACGCCCGGATCGTGCGGGAAGTAGGTGAAGATCGCGTCGCGCTCCAGCGTGCCGCCTTGCAGGACCGGCATCAGGTTCACGCCATCGAAGGCTTGGCCGGGCAGGGCTGTTAGACCCGTGGCCTCCAGCAGGGTCGGATAGAAATCGCAGCTCTGGATCACGGTTTCGTTGCGTGTGTCCGCCTTGATCAAGCCCGGCCAACTGACCACGCAGGGCACGCGGATGCCGCCCTCGAAGACGGTGGCCTTTCCTCCGCGCAATGGGGCATTGCTGGTCGGCGTGATGCCATCGACCTCGTCATACATGTTGCCACCGTTGTCGGAGAAAAAGACGATGATCGTGCGATCGGCGATGCCGAGGCGGTCGAGCGTGTCGAGCAGCGTGCCGACGGCGTCGTCCATGCTCTCGACCATCGCGGCATAGGTTGGACTGCGCTGCGGATTGGTGGGATCGATCTTGCTGCGATACTCTTCGATCAGCGCCTTCTTGGCATCGAAGGGCGCGTGGACACTGAACATCCAGTAGTTGAGAAAGAAGGGCTCGTCCTTGTGCTTTTCCAGAAAGGCCACGGCCTCCTTGGCCATGCGGTCTTCGAGGTGCTCGTTCGGCGTCTGCGGATCGAAGTCGGGAAATTTCCACGGAGCCACGAAACTGCCCGCCGGTCCGGGGCCTGGATAGTGGGGGACATCGACATCGAAGCCCTGCTGGAGCGGCGAGTAGGGCTCGGCGCCGAGATGCCATTTTCCGAAATGCCCGGTCGCGTAACCGGCGGACTTCAGGGCCTTGGAAAGCGTCGGCCAGGTGGTGTTGAGGCGGGTCGGTGGGTCGGGTGCGATCGATTTTTTCGAAGGCGGCGCGGTTTTCCCGGTGGTGGCTTGAAGGACCACGCGAGGCTCATGGCAGTTCGGCGTGGTGATCCCGGTGCGGGCCGGATGCAGGCCGGTGAGGATGCTGGAGCGGGTGGGGGAGCACAGCGGGCTGGCAGCGTAGGCGCGATCGAAGGTCATGCCGCGCTTCGCCAATCGTTCCAGGTTCGGCGTGCGATAGAGTTTCGTCTGGCCATAAAGCGCGGTGTCCGCCCAGCCGAGGTCATCGGCGAGGATGAAGACGATGTTCGGCTTCACCGCAGCGTCTCCGATAAGGGGGAGAACCCAGGCGACGGCGGCGAGCAGGAGGGCGGCGAATTTCACTGTCTGCGATGCTTTCAGGAAGCTGAAACGAAATCGAGGCCTCAAACACGGTAGAACCTCAGCAGGCCAAGACGGTCGCAAGGCCACGAGCTTGAGCATCCCTTCAATGCTCGCTATCCCATCCACCGAAAAAGTGTTTGAGGCCCACTCCCGATACTGCCGTGACGTCGAGGATCGTCAGGAAGTCGATGGTTTGAAAGTCGCGATCCAGTGCCGGCGGCCCGGCGATGACCGCGCCGATATTCAGGTAGGCGGCGAAAAGTTTTGGGATTTTCACGGGCGGCATGGCCTGTCCCGGATCAGGCATCTGATACTCACCGATCGGCGCTGTTCGCAATTCAGGAGGGGCCAGATGGCGGTCTTTCAAAGACTGATAGAGGCCCCAGCCTTCCGTTGGGTCTTGCGAAGTGAGCGAGCTGCATCCTAGAAGGTATCGGGATCCATGAAGCGATGCGTAACGGGCGATGCCGCGCCACAAAAGGTCCAGCACGGCCCCCCTTCGGTGGTCCACATGGATGCAAGCGCGACCGAGCTCCAACACCTCGTTTCTCAAGATCTCATAGGGTTGGAAATCGAACTCCTGCGCGCTGTAGTAGCCCAGACCCGCCTCGGCCATGGCCCCGGTTTGCAGGCGGTAGGTTCCCACCACCCGGCTGCTAGCCTTCTCCTTGATGACAAGATGGTCGCACTGGGCATCGAAAGGATCCGCGTCCAATTTCTCTTCGCGCGAGGTGGCCAGGCCTTCGCCCAACTCGACGTTGAAGACCTCGTAGCGGAGCTGCTGTGCCGCCCGGATGTCTTCAGGCTCACGTGTCACGCACACCTGATAGCTGTTGGAAAAGATGAGGGAAAGCATCTCAGTGTTTGTCGGGATTGAAGTGCTCTCTCACGAGAATGGCCAGTTCCCGCCAGGTGGAAACCCGCGCACCGGCTGCGGCGTTCGCCATGCCGATGTCGTAAGAGTGCCGCCACTGACGGATGAGCGCGCGATAGCCGCTGAGGAGCGGCGTGTGGGGATGGTAGATATGGGTCGCCTCCGAAGTGACGCCGTTGAGTTCGATCAGACGGATGCCCTCGCCGCGCTTCAGGGCTTCTTCGTCCGGACAGCGAAGGTCGAATCGACCGAAGTGGAAGCCATCGAAGGTGCGGGCAATGCGATCCATTTCGGCCTCGAGAGAGGGCGTGATCAAATGGTTGCCATTGAGAAATAGTGCTCCCCGACAGTGTGATCCGAGGCTGGCGAGTCGCACGCGTTGACCCATGGCTGGGATTTCGCCGAGTCGTTGCTGATGGAGGCGTCTGAAATGCCGATGCGAGAGGACGGCGCGGTCATCGTTCAGAATCAGTTCCTCAAGAGTCTGCACATCGTCTCCGATGACGGAGGTCATGATCTTGGTGGTGATTGAGAAGATCCGCCCGGTCTTTTCATCGGGGTGGCGGAGGTAGAACACGCCAAATTCCGCGCCTTCCACGTATTTCTGGATGATTGTGTCGCAGGTCCGCTTTTCGATCTCATGCGCCAGCGAGAACTCGTCGTGGACGATCACCACGTCCCTGCCGCGCTCGCCGACATCCGGCTTCACGACGAGAGGGAAGCCGGGATTCCATTTTCTAACAGCTTCCAGTCGGTCGGGTGTGCTCGCAGGCAGGCTGAGAAATGGAGCCACGGCTCCTGATGGCAGCAGATGCCCGAGGATGTCCGACTTGGATTCGCCGGCGATGCCGCTGTGGGGCATGGACGGATTCGCTGCGGTGAAGGCGAGCAGATTGCGACGTCGCAGGCCCAGGAGAAACACCATGATCACGACCGGCGGATAGAACACCCATGGCGGCCAGAACTCCCAGCGGGTCAAGCGCTGCCATTTCGCCCAGAGAATGCGTCGCCCCCTGTGCGTCGCGAGTTGGGTGAGAAGCCTCAGCAGCGCCCACATCAGGACGATAAGCGCCAACGCCGCCGGGAACACCGCCGTGCCGTTTGTTGGAAGCCACTGGACAGCGCGATCACCGAAAAATGCGGTGAGGCTCACCACCGGAATCGACCACGCCAGGCCGGCGAGCATGAACCAAAGCGCCATCTTCGACGTCGGGACTTTTACGATGCCCGAAGCAACATAAAGCGGCAGCCGCATGCCCGGGGTGAAGCGGCTGATGAACACCGCCATGGCTCCTTTCTTCTGAAGAAAATCACGCCCGGCATCGAGATTTCGTTCGCTGATGATCCAGCGAAGCGGCACACGTTCGACGCACCATCGACCTCCAAATTTGCCCGCAAGATAGAGCAACATGTCACCGAGGAAGATTCCGGAAAACGCCGCACCGATTCCCCCACCAAGCGGAATCAGGCCACGGGCGACCAGGAGCCCGGCTGCGAGACAGGCGAGATCCTCGCTGACGAGCGTGGCGAGTGCGATTCCCGCCAAGGTCAGGTGGTAGGACATCCCGGAGAGCTCCATCGCCTTTTTGTCGAAAGGCTTCGCCGCGCTTTCGACCCTCACGGGATCGGCCCGACTTCGGTCTGGCGCGGCACCCGATTCCACGTCCTTGAGAAAACCCTCGATCATTCCCGCCACGATTTTCCATTCCGACATGAGCACCATGTGCCCGCCCGAAAGCCATTCGGCCCGGCTCTGAGGCACGATGCGGAAATGCTCTCGCGCGGCCGAGGGCGGCACCAAGCGGTCCGATTCTCCATGAATGATCAGCACCGGGGAGGCGAGCGCGTTCAGGTGGCCTCGCAGCGGTCGCATGTCGCCGTTGTAGAAATTCCGGGCGTAACGGACGTTCAGCAGGACGTCATCCAGGACTCCGAAATGCGGCAGCCCCCAGCGCAGGCCTTCGAGGGCGATCCACTGGGTGCCGTGGAGGATGTGGTTGAGGAAATAGTCCCCGGTCAGCTCATGCTCCTGCACGCCAATGCTCGAAAGCAGCACGACCGACTCGCACATCGACGGCATTCGTGCCGAAAGATCCAGCACCGGACCGCCGCCCTGGCTGTAGGCGATCCAGTGCGCCGACTTGTGGTTCTCCGCCTCCACCAAATGTGCGAGGGCCTCGGCGTGAGCCGGAAATGAAAAGTCCGAAAAGCCCGACGATGAGGCACCGAAGCCTGGCAGGTCCGGCACAAGAATCGTGCGGTCGCGCGGCAACGCAGCCAGCAGCGGATCAAAGCACGAGGATGCCATCGGGCTGCCATGCACCAGCACCAGAGGGGCGAGTCCGGGATTGGTTCCGGCGAAGCGTCGGTAGCGCAGCATGGCCGAGCTGCCGTCATCCGTCGGAATGGAGATCTCTTGCCAGCCAGCGCGCTGGGGGAGAGGAACCCGGCGATTCGACATGACCACCCAGGAAGCCAGGAGGGCGATCAGATAGAGGAAAAGCAGCAGGCGTTTCTTGGTAATCATGACCTGCGGGTTTCTCATAACTGCTGGAACAACTCCCCCCTGCGCCTCACGGCAAAGCGGATGCCACGGCCATCCGCGATCACCGAGGTTCGGCTCACCGTGCCGCCATCACTCCGTGAGGCATGGATCGCTGCAGCGGGATCAGCGGCCAACTCGTCATCGAGAATCCCGGCGATCGGCCAATCCGAGATCTCCTTGAATCTCGCTCTGCGAGTCGCGCAGACCTCCTCACACTTGAATGAAGAGGTCGTGAGGAAATTTTCTTCCGGGGACTGGAGGCTGGAGAAGCTGATCCCATCCCATCCATAATGCCGAGCTCCAGAAGCGGCGATCATCAGCACGCGACACGGAGCAAACTTCTGCCAGGAGGTTTGCATCAAGGCCACTTCGATCTGCTCGGGTGACTCGTTGGCGGCAGCGAGGAAAGGGATGAACCCACGGGAAATTTCTCCAGCCTCCGGGATACGGCCATCTGGATAAGCGTTCATCACCGCGAGGGTGATGCCGAAGGAGTTGGTGAACAACCAGGTGCCTCCAGCGGCTCCGTCGCGCGCACAGGCCCCCGGCACCGGATGCTCCCTTTCCCACTGTGGATCAAGCGAGGGGGGACGGTTCCACTTTTCATCGCGGTTGAACCCGAGTTCATAGCCACCGTCAGTGAATTTCCAGGCAGCGGAGCACATCAGGCGCGGTTGCGGTGTTTGAGTGTCGATGGCGCGATCCCGAAGTCGTCAGGAACACTCGTGCCGCCGAGACCGGCGATCACAGCGATCAGGGCGAAATGGTGGACGGTGTGAGAAAGCAGATACTGCACCTCGCGGGCGGTCGAGGATAGGGCAGGGGTTGACGCGCCATTGTCCATCACTTCCAGTCCGTGTCCGGGATCACTCAGTTCACCAAGTGAGTTGCGGACCGCAGTCAGCCGCCGCAAGGCCTCTCCGGTGTCGGTTTCCAAGCGCAGGTCACGCGGACGCTTTTCGTAATCCAGGATCCTCCCCTCTGATATGGCCGTCAGGAACTCCTCATAGTGCTCCACGCAGTGACGGACATGCTGGCCGATGGTGCTCGAGAATACCTCCCTGCAGGTCTGGCTGTAGTGTCCGTCCGGCTGATTCCGGATCATCTGGATCGCTTGATCGAGAAGCTCCATGTTCATCGCAAGCAAGTTCTTCATGCGCGGCGGGGTTCAAACATGCGGCCGATCACCGGCAACTCGGATTTCCGCACCCAGAGGATGAACATCGCACAGACGAACACGACACAGGCCAGCGAGAACAGCAGGCCACCGTCGCCCATCACTTCGATGCCGAGCACCGTGAGGTGGCTGCCGATCGCCCCCAGCATGACGCCTGCGGCCAAGCCAGCGCCCAGCCAATTGAATCGAGGCACGAACAGCAGAACGGCTGCAATCAGTTCGACGATCCCGCTGCCGATCCTGCCGACCGGCTCTGCGCCGACCTTGGTGAAAATGTAAACGGACTCGGGAGCCCCACTGAATTTGAAGTAAAGTGTCTGGAGCAGGATGATCGCTGCCAGAGCCCGACAGATTTGATAGATGGCTTTCATGGAGGTTTCCTTGGTCTTGTGCATGGCGTTCCGGCATGCGTGGGATTGGTCGGATGGGGCGATGTTTCCTTACACGGAATTCTTTGAAGTGGGACTTTTGGCGTTGCGGTCCCTCTGACGCCCAACTAGCAAACGGTTAAGTGCAGAAACCCTCCAGCAATGAGGCCCCGCAGGTTGACCCGAAGTGCTGGGTCGATGAGCATGGCGATTGCCTTTACCGCTTTGCATTGCTGCGTGTCCGGAAACCGGAAACCGCGGAGGATCTGGTTCAGGACACCTTGCTCGCTGCAGTGAAGGCGGTGGATAACTTCACAGGCCGCTCGTCCGAACGGAGCTGGCTGGTGGGTATTTTGAAGCACAAGATCGCCGACCATTTCCGCAAGCACGGGCGGGAAACCCCCTTCACCGACATGGAGTTCCTGGGCGATGAAATGTCCCATAAATTCGAGGACGGCTTCTGGAACCACGACATCGGTCCGAAGGATTGGCAGGAGGACGAGGCGGTGACATTCAGCGGGGAATTCTGGCAGACCATGCGTGATTGCATGAAGAAGCTGCCTCCACGCGTGGCCAACGCCTTCATGATGCGGGAAATGGATGATGCCGGGACGCCGGAGATCTGCGAAACTCTCGGCATTTCCCAAAGCAATCTCTGGGTCATGCTGCACCGCGCCCGGATGGCCCTGCGCGAATGTTTGGAGATGAATTGGTTCGGAAGGGCGTGAGCGCCTTGTGGGGGGAGCTCGGGAAAAAATCTTCAATGACTCTGTAAGGAAGTCCGGCGAGATCCGACTTACCCTTTGCTAAGAGCAATCATTCCTCACTTTATTCCCGCTTTGATCGCCCGTGTGAAAATTTGGCTAGGCCATGTGTTTGTCGCCCTGATTTGCGCGATCACCCCCCGCTGTCGCGAAATGACGCGATTGATTTCAGTCGAACGAGAGCAGCCGTTGTCCAAGGTCACCCAGCTGAGGATGCGCTGGCACTATGGCATTTGCGTGTGGTGCTTGAGATATCGCGATCAGCTCGGCCTGCTTGGCGGTCTGAGCAGACGACTCGCGGAGGAAACCTCCAGTCCGTGTGATCCCCGGCTTTCCGAGGAATCGAAGTCCAGGCTGAAGGAAACCCTCTCGCGTCATCACCATGATTGAGACCGCAATCAGCCTTCTGCTGAAAATCGCCGCAGCCTATGGGGTGGCTGGAATCGCCATCGCGATTTGGTTTTTCGCAAGGCACATCAAGCGACTGGATCCCGCCACGGCCGGTGGCAGCCTCGGCTTCCGGGTGCTGGTTGCTCCAGGCATCATCGCGCTGTGGCCGTTGATTGTGATGAAAGCAGTCCGGCCAGGGATTGGTGGCGGACCCGACCGCGCGGAGGAACTACGCCGAAGCCACCGCCGGGCGATCCTGATTCTAACAGTCGTCGGGATTATGGCCTTCGCCGCCGCGTTGACCTGGCGGGCACCAGCTTTCAAGTCCCTGCCCGAAACCGAGACCACACGCCCCTGAGCCATGTCGCATCTCTATCAAGCGGTCGGCTGGAATCGGCAGAAGCGGATCTATGATTTCACCCTGCTGGGAGTCGTCCTGTTGGCGGTCAGCGTATTCGGTGCGATCACCGCCCTGCGCCATCCGGGCACCACCGCGGAGATGTTTCTCATCCGTTTCACCTCGGTCACCGCGTTCCTGTTGCTGCATGTCACTCTCGCCATTGGACCACTTTCGAGGTTGGTGCCCCGCTTCCTGCCTCTGCTCTACAACCGCCGCCATCTCGGTGTGACACTGGCCGTCATGGCGCTGATTCATGGCGTGCTCACGATTTTCCAGTATCACGCACTGGGCGACAGGAACCCGCTGGTGAGCGTTTTCACCGCCTACGGAAACGACTATCTCTCACCGCTTTCCGACCTCCGCTCGATCTCGCGCTTTCCGTTTGAAATCCTCGGATTCCTCGCGCTGCTGGTTCTCTTCCTGATGGCTGCCACCAGCCACGATTTCTGGCTGCGCCATCTGGGACCTCGCACTTGGAAGCGACTCCACCAACTCGTGTATGCCGCCTACGGACTGATCGTCGCGCACGTGCTTCTGGGCGTGCTGCAGGCGGAGCGGAGTCCGGTGTTCCCGATCCTGTTAGGCACCGGGTTTGTCGCGCTGATGGCCCTCCATCTGGCTGCCGCTGCAAAAGAGCGGGCGCTGGATCGCCGGGCCAGCGAACTCGCGGGAGAGGGCTTCGAGAAGGTGGCCTATGTCCGCGACCTTTCGGAGAACGAAGGCAGGGTCGTCGTCGCAGGCGGCAAGCGCTTCGCGTTGTTCGTTCGCGATGGCCGACTCTTCGCGCTCTCAAACGTCTGTCGCCACCAGGGCGGACCGATCGGCGAAGGCCGCATCGTCAACGGCTGCATCACCTGCCCATGGCACGGATTCCAATACAAGGCGGAGGACGGCTGCAGCCCGCCGCCCTTCGACGAGGTTCTTGAAACCTATCCGCTGCGGATGGTTGGCACCGCCGTCTTTCTATCAACCCAGGCTCTGCCGCCGGGCACGAAATCCGAGGGTGTTCCTGTGCCGGAATCCCGGCCTGTGGAGAAGATGGAATTCTACATCGGCTGGCAGGCGCGGATGGCTCCGGCCCTCGCGCGTCGGCTTCGTGCTGCAGTGATTCCTGCCGCCGTCTCGATTCCGATGATCATTGCCATGATCGTGTGGTTTCAGAATCCGGTAGATCGCGGACGCTACGAGTTTGGAGTGGTGAAATCCTTTGAAGGGGTGATTTATGAAACTCCTATCCCAAGACTCCGCCTCGAGGCTGCTGATGGCACGACGGTGGACCATATTCTCGTGGGGGCAGGGAAATTCGGAGTGAAGACCTTGATCGCTGGTGCACATGGTCATCGTGTGAAGTTCGATGGCAGTTTGATCGTTCGAGAGCCGTTCCGAATGATCGAGATGAACCGCCCGGAAACCTTCACCATCGTCGATCAAGGCGCGGCACCCTCACCCGACGAGGATGTGTCGTCACTGGGCAAGGGGAAATTCACCGGCGAACTCGTCGATACCAAATGCTGGTCCGGCGTGATGCGGCCGGCCACCGGCAAGGTCCATCGCGCCTGCGCCATTCGCTGCCTCAGCGGCGGTGTGCCGCCGGGACTGCTGGTTCGTGACGGTTCTGGCGACGGTGTCGTGTTCATGCTGGCCGGGCCGGAGGGAGAGGCTCTGAACTATGACATCCAACTCGCAGGCACATTCATCGAGGTGTCCGGAATGCTTGAACTTCACGGAGTCACGCCGGTGCTGCGGGTGGATTCGATTCAATCGGTTCGCTGAATCGTGGATCGGGTGTAAGGAATCCGGATCG
This sequence comes from Verrucomicrobiaceae bacterium, assembly GCA_027485995.1. GTDB lineage: Bacteria > Verrucomicrobiota > Verrucomicrobiia > Verrucomicrobiales > Akkermansiaceae > Luteolibacter. The sequence continues at coordinate 24,571 of JAIXPW010000221.1, read as the reverse complement.
GGTGCGACTCATCTCACGTATGAAAACACAATCCACTATTCGACGCATCGTTCAGTTCGCACTTCTCCTGGTTCTCGGCCTCGGGTTTTCCGGCCATCTCCACGCACAGGCGAAGAACCTGGACAAGACCGGGCGCGCCCTTCAGGGCTACGATCCCGTTGCCTTCTTTACCGAGGGCAAACCAGTGAAGGGGCAGGCCGAGATTTACAGCACGGTCAACGGAGCAAACTACTTCTTCGCCAACGCCGCCAACAAGGCCGCCTTCGACAAGGAGCCCGCCAAGTATGAGCCACAATTCGGTGGCTTCTGCGCCTATGGGGTCTCCAAGGGTGATTTGGTGAAGATCGAGGTCGATGCCTTCCAGATCGTCGATGGCCGTCTGCTTTTGCAGTATGACAAGAGCATCCGTGACAAGTTCAACAAGGATACCAATGGCAACCTGAAGATTGCCGATGCGAATTGGCCGACTGTTTCGAAGAAGAAGCCGTCCACAGGTTGGTTTGATTGAATCCACGCCCGTCCCAAAGTCTGCGGTCCGCTCAGCAGCATCGATCCGGGTTGGGACGGGCTTTATCTAACCATTCGGTTACTCAAGCCGCCTTGAGGGGGCATGGACGGGACGCGTTTCTGGTGGGGTATTGACTCCTTGCTGCTTCAGTGGAGAGTCATTTCTCTCCAAAACCCATGGACATTCTTTTAGTCGAAGACGAGCCGCAGCTTGCGGGTCAGGTCAGCCGATCATTGACCCGTGCGGGCCACTCCGTCACGCACGCCGCCGATGGCCCTGCGGGTCTGAAAGCGGTGACCGGCTCGCGCTTCGATCTCGTGCTGCTGGACGTGAACCTGCCGGGCTTTGATGGCTTCGAACTCCTCGGGCGGATCCGTGCGGCGAAGCTGCCGCTGCGGGTGATGATGCTGACCGCGCGCTCGGAGGTCGGAGACCGCGTCAATGGACTGAAGTCCGGGGCGGATGACTATTTGACCAAGCCCTTCGCCATTGAGGAACTGCTGGCCCGGGTGGACGTTCTGGGCCGCCGCAACGGCACGGCGGAGGTCCAGCAGGCCTGCCGCGTGGGGGATCTCTGCATGGATCTGGAAAAGCGCCGGGTGATGCGCGGTGAGGAGCGCATCGAGCTTTCGCCCCGTGAGTTCGATGTCCTGAGCGTGTTCATGCGCGAACCGGGCCGCACGTTTTCCCGGGATGAGATCTGCGAGCGGATCTGGGAGAGGGAGCATGAGTATGACACTCGGACGGTGGAGATCTTCGTGATGCGGCTGAGAAAGAAGCTCGATCGCCCCGGAACGGAGTCGGTGATTGGCACGGTCCGTGGCGTGGGCTATGTCATGCAGACCTCGAAATGAAACGCTGGTCCCTCAAGGTGAAAGTAGGCGTCTATGCGGCGCTGCTCACCATGGTGGCTGTCGGATCGGGGGCGTTGGTGCTGATGCCGGTGCTGTATTTTCATCAGATCCAGCAACTGGACGAGCTTCTGAAGACGGATGCGGATGAGTTGTTCCGGGACCTGCAGAATTTCCGTGGCGCGCCGGTCGATCCCCGCCGACCACTTGCTGCGAAGTTCATTCCGTTGGCGCTTCAGCGCCACTACCTGATCATCGAGGGCCCGGAAGGCCAGGTTCTCTATCGCTCCCCGAACCTCCACGACACGACGATCGAGGGAAAAACCGGCGATACGAAGACCGTGGTGATGTTCGAGCGCAACTGCCGCGTCGGCATCTGGCAGGAGGGCCCGTATCTGATCCGCATCGGCTCGCGGCTCGGGACGATCGAGCGCTTCCAGGAAGATCTGAGACTGGCGCTGCTGGTCTCGCTGCCGGTCGTGGGACTCGTGGTCTTCATCGGTGGCCTGTGGCTGGGCCGGCGGGCGGTGGCTCCGGTGGCCGGGCTTTCCGCAGCGGCGGAACGCATCAGCACGGCGAATCCTCACGAGCGACTGCCGATGCCAGGGGCGAAGGATGAGATCGCTCGTCTAACAGAAGTTCTGAATCGCAGCTTCGACCGCCTCCAATCCTCCTACGCCGCCGCCGCGCGCTTTTCGGCGGATGCCTCGCATCAGCTCAAGACTCCCGTCACCATTCTCCGCGCGGGGCTGGACCATCTTTCCCATGAAACCGGTCTAACAGACGCCCAGGCCGCCGAGGTTTCATTGCTCAGACAGCAGACGCGGCGTCTTACAACCCTGATCGAGGACCTGCTGCTGCTGGCCCAGGCGGACGCCGGAAGGCTGGTCATCGAGTCCGAGGAAATCGATCTCAAGGCGATGATCGAAGCGGCGGCGGACGACCTCGTGGTGCTCGTGGCCGACCGCAATCTCAGCGTCGAGATGGAACTTCCGGAAAGCCTGACCGCGCGGGCCGATCGGCGTCGAGTGGCGATGGTGCTTCAGAACCTGGTCGAGAACGCCGCGAAGTACGCCTCCGAGGGCGGGGCGATCGAGGTCATTGGAAACACCGACGGCGAGTGGGCGATCGTCCGCATCCGCAACACCGGCGAGGCGATTTCCGAGGAGGATCAGGCGCACTTGTTCGATCGCTTCCATCGCGGCAGCAAGGTCGGCGAGAACGTCCGTGGCCATGGACTGGGCCTTAACATCGCCCGCGAGTTGATCCGCGCCCATGGTGGCGACCTCGTGCTGAATCCGAGCGAACCGGGGTGGATCGAGTTTGAATTCCGTGTCCCGGCGGGGAGTGAGAAATCGACCTAACAATCATGTTCGGAATCAGAAAGATCGGCAAAGCGGGAACCACGTGGGGCCGCAACGTGAAGGCCGTGGGCACACTTGTCGCAATCGGGATGGTGCCCATCGGAATCATATCCGCGATTGGTTCCATGCTCGGTCGAGATTGTGTCCTCGCTTTTGGAACTTACCAACATGGCGTGGAAGGTGCGTTGAGCGCCATTATCAGCGCAGTTGTGATTCCCATCTTTTTCGGATTATTGGGAGGAACCGCATGCTTTCTATTAGGCAAGCTCAAGGCCGTGATGAAAGGAAAGTGCTGATCCCACGCCGCCACCTTGAGGGCAATCAACGTGTGCCCAATTCAATGGCCGCATCAATTTCATCCAAGTCGTGGCTCATGCCAGGACGCACATAGCGGCGAGCGATTTCTAGCCAAGGCGCATTGAACAACTCATCTTCGGATAGGTTCTGAATCGACGAAATAGAAGCATCATCCAGCGAACTCTCCAAAAGCCGAGTGATCATGGAATCAATCGAACATCCTTCCATAACGCTGCGAGCCTTGACCTGATCGAACAGGCTATCAGGAATGTCGATGTCCAATTTCATGTCGAGCAGTCTCCCAAATCTCCTCAATCAATCAAGCAGCCTCATGTCGCCCCTACAGGGCTCAATCCAAGCGCCAGCAGCCCACCCGGGGTTCCACCCTCGGGCTATCTCATGATGCCCTCCTTGGGGCATGGAGAGGATTGCCTTGAAACGTGGCCTCACTTCGAAATCACCGCCTTGCCCTGCACGGCGGCGAGCTGGGTCTGGGCGGTGGCGGGGAGGGTGGACCAGTGGGTCTGAAGCCAGTCCTGGGCGGCGGCGTCATCGCGTTTCCGCCATTCGCGGAAATAGCGGGCGAGGGTCTCGTTGCGGGCGATTTCCGAATTCATGCCGAGGGCGAGGGACAAGGCGTCGGGCGGGTTTGTCTCGGTGACGACATCGCCGAGGCTCTGGCGGGCGCGGTCGGTGAGGGAGCCGGCAGCGGACTGGTTGACCCAATCCTGCATGCCGACGGGGTCGGTCCCGGCCCAGGAATAAAGGGCTCCGGTGACGCCATCGGTGGCCTGCGCGGTGGGCAGGCTGTTGAGCCATTCCAGGGCGGCGACGGGTTCGATCGCGCCCCAGGTGGTGCCGATGTGGGCGATGACCTGACGGCGGGTGTCGGCATCGGAAATGGATTCGCTCCACGCGACAGCGGCCCAGATATCGCTGGCGGCCCAGACGGTGGCGAGGGTGGCGGCGGCCTCGTTCTTGGTCGCGCCTTCGGGCAGCTCGGCCAGCCATTTCGCCGTGGCGGCGGGATCGGTGGTGGCCCAGACGTCGGCGATGGCGATGGCGAGATTGAGGTCCTTGCCCTTGGCGAGTTCGCTCGAATAATGATCGGCGGCGGCCTTGGGATCATTGGCGGCCCAGGCCCCGGCGACTCCAACGACGGCCGTGTCCCTGGCGTGTCCGGCAGGCAGCGAGGCAGCCCATTTCGCCGCGGAGGTGGGATCGGTCTCGGCCCAGGTGGTGGCGAGGGCGTTGAAAAGTGGCTGCGAGGTGAGGCCGGTGCTGGTCAGCCAATCGGCGGCCTGTTGGGGTGATCGGCGCGACCAGCCGATCATCAGGTCGGTGAGCGCGCGATCCTTCAGCGGCCCGGCGAGATGCTGGTCGGCCCAGACCCAGGCTCCACGCGGGTCCTTGTCGGCCCACTTGTTCATCGCGATGCCGATGCTGTCGGAAAGCAACTGACCGGCAGGAAAATTCGCCTGCGCGAAGTCGAGCGCGGCCACGGGATCGGTGGCGGACCAGACGCCGTAGATACCTCGATAGAACTCGAGTTGGTCGGCGCGGGAGGAAATGCCGGCGGCTTCGGAGAGGGCGGCCTGGAGGTTCTTGCGGGCGGCATTGGCCCCGGCGTTGCGGAACGTTTCGGCGCGTTCGAGGCCGGTGGATTCTTCGTTGGCGGTGCCGTGATCGGGAGACTTCGGGATCCCTGAGCCGTCGGCCCGGGGCTTAAGCGCGGGGCCCCGTGCCGACGACCGGGTTTCCGGACCATTGGCCGAGGCCAGCGGTGCGAAAGTGTCGTTGGATCCGCCGCCTGGGGCGAGCCACCACGTCAAGGTGGTGCCCAGCAACGCGCCTGCGAACACCAGTATGGCGTTCGCGGCTGCAGAGCCGTTCCTGGGGAATCTCATGGTCGGGTGGAGGCTAGGGGGAGGGGGGTGACTGGGGCAATGGGTTCTCCGTAACCGATCGGTTACTGACCCGTGCTTCGCGAGGGTCGCCCGATCAGAGTAACCCTTGCGGCGGGGCGGGAAAAGCTTCAAAGCTCCCCACCCTGAGCGCACCCACTATGACCCCCCGGTCAACCCCGCGGATCCGACTGGCCTCTGTTTTCCTGACAGCCATGGCCTGCTTCGCCATGCCCGCGTTGGGAGGGTATGAGGTCCTGAAATCCTTTACCCAGCCTGGGTCCCAGCCGACAGGACGGCTGCTCAGGCTCGCGAGCGGTGAGTCGTATGGCACGGCCACCAGCGGCGGGGCCCATGGTTACGGCGCGGTGTTCCGGGTCACGGCGGCAGGGGTGGTCGAGACGGTGGTTTCCTTCACCGGCAATGCTGGGGCAGCTCCGGGCGATGGCCCCACGGCCGGCCTCGTCCAGGGATCGGACGGCCAGCTTTACGGCACCACCTCTGCAGGCGGGGCGAACGGATTCGGCGTGGCATTCAAGATTTCCGGGACGGGAGTTTACACCAAGCTGGTCGAGTTCACGGGCACCACAGGGGCGGCGAAGGGCTCGGTGCCCGGTCCGCTGGTGGCTTTCACCGACGGCTTTCTCTACGGCACGACCGAGGCCGGAGGCGTCAACGGGCGCGGAACCGTCTTCAAGATCAGCATTTCCGGCACCTTGACCACCCTGGCGGAGTTCACGGGGCTCACGACGGGAGCGAAGCGCGGCGCGGAGCCGGTCGGGGCCCTGACCTTGCCAAGCCTGGGAACCACGCTCTACGGCGTGACGAGATCCGGCGGGGCCAGCGGACTCGGGACGATCTACAAGATCACCACGGCCGGGGTGTTCACTGATGTGATCGACTTCACCGGCACCTCCGGTCTGAGGCCCGGCGCGAATCCCGCCGGCGGGCTCTATCTTCATTCCGACGGGAAATACTACGGCACGACGGAGTTTGGCGGCGCGAATGGATTCGGGACCTTGTTCAGCCTGACGACCTTGAATGGGTTCACGGACCTGTGGAACTTTGCCGATGCCTCGGCCTCGCAGCCGGTGGGCGAGCTGGTGGCTTCTGGAAACACGCTTTTCGGTTGCTGCGCGGCGGGTGGCAGCTCCGGGCTCGGCGGGCTTTTCCAGTGTTCGACGGCTGGGGCTTACAGCCTTCTGAAGAGTTTCACCGGGGAGTCCGGAGCCGCTCTGGGGGCCGTGCCGCGCGCAGGATTGGTTTCCGCTGGGGCCGGCTTCCTTCAAGGCTGTACCTCCTCAGGTGGCCCGGCGAATCTCGGAACGGTCTTCAAACTCTCAACCACCGGGGTCTTCACAACGGTGGCAAACCTTTCTCCCGAACTCGGCTGGCGGCCTTCCGGAGCCCCGGTGTCGGATGGGGCAAGCGGCTGGCTGGTTCCGATGGCGGCGGGTGGCTCGGTCGGAGGCGGCGCGCTGGTGTCGCGCAGCGCAGCCGGGGACTTGTCGGTGGTCGCGCCGATCGGAGGCTCTTTGGGCGATGCGCCGGACGGGGCCTTGGTGGAGAAAAGCGGGAGCTACTACGGCGTTTCCACCAGTGGGGGAGGATCGGGGCGGGGGACGGCGTTCCGCTACACGCCGGGCATTGGAACCAGCCTACTCAACACCTTCACCACTGCCAACGGCTCGCTTGCAGAAGGAGGCCTGGTGATTGGCTCGGACGGAGCCCTTTACGGAGTCGGACGGGAAGGGGGAGCCAGTGCCAAGGGGGCGGTTTACAAGGTCACCACCTCCGGCGTTCGGACGCGACTTGTCTCGTTCACCGGCACCGCTGGAGTGGCCCCGGGAGCCAGCCCGCGCGGGCCGTTGGTGTTCGCACCGAACCTCGCCTTCTACGGGGTCACGGAAACCGGGGGGGCTTCGAACACCGGAGTCATCTATCGGATTTCCGCCCTCGGGGTCTATTCGCTGGTGGCCCAGTTCGGCACCACGGGTCCGCGCAGCCCACGGGGAGGGCTGGTTCTTGGCTCCGATGGCTATCTGTATGGAACCACCGGGCTCGGAGGTGCCGCCGATGCTGGGACCCTCTTCCGGATCAATCCCGTCAACAATTCCTGGTCGGTGGTCGCGGAGTTCGACGGCACCAACGCCGGGACGCCAGTCGGTGACCTGCATTCCACCGCCGACGGAGCCATCCTCGGGTTGGCCGCGACAGGTGGACCGGCCAGCGTGGGGGCTGTTTACCGATACTCCGGCAGCGGCCTGCGGATCCTGGCCGGCTTCACGGGCATGGTGGGGAGCATGCCGGGTGCAGCGACGGCAGATGACGGCGCAGGCCTGGTGTTCACCGGCGGCTTGGCTACCGACTCCAGCGGAACCATCTTCGGCACTGCTGCCGGCGGAGGCGTTTTCGGCGGCGGGGTGCTTTTCCGGATCGTCGATGACTCGCCGCTGGCCCTTTGGAAAACCGCCAATCTCGGCGCACCAAACGCACCCGATCAAGCGGACCCCGACCTCGATGGCCTGACCAACCTCGTCGAATACGCCCTCGGGACCGATCCCAATCTCTCAAATCCATCGCCCCAGGCCAATCTTGCCACCTTTGCCAACGGGAAAAGCCTCTCCCTCCAGATCCCACGCGACCCTGCCCGGACGGACATCACGCTCATCGTCGAGGCCTCTTCCACCCTCGCTCCCCCATGGACCCCGCTGGCCACCAGCGTCAACGGCGGAGCGTTCACCGGGATCGGCTACGTCTCCGGAGAAACTGCGGGCAGCACCCCGAAATCCATCCTCATCCGCGACACTGCCACCACCCTTTCCGCTCCACGCCGATTCCTGAGGCTCCGCGTGGTCCACTGAACGCGGACGAATTCCAACCAAGCCGTTACCTCAAAGCCTTTGCCGGATCCGGTCAGACAGCGCTACTCATCCCCTCAGCGCGGAGAAAACCCCACACCCTCACCGATCACGATCATGAAACCACACCCCCTGTTCCGGATGAAAACCGGCTTGAGGTGGATCGCTGCGCTCAGTCTCGGCCTCTCACCGCTGCAGGTGCACGGTGCCACCAATGCCCCCGACCTCGATGGCGATGGCGTCCCCAACATCGTCGATCCTGATGTTGACAACGACGGCATACCCAACGCTCTCGACGACAACGTCGACGGTGGCATCGCCAAGTCCGGTCCCTACACCGGCCAATATCTCGGCGACCACATCAACAACGACAACCCCGCCGAAAAGGACATCGACAGCGACCGCCAGGCGGATGACTCACTCGGGGAAACCGACATCGACGGCGACCAGATGGGCGACACCGATCCTCTGGAACTCGACACCGATGGCGACCGTCGGGCCGACAACTCGGCCGGTGAACTCGACATCGACGGTGACGGTCGCCTCGATGATGACTCGGCCGAGGATGACATCGATGGCGACAGCCTTGATGACGACGACATCGTCGAGCTCGACATCGATGGTGACAACACCATGGACACCGCCGACTCCGACATCGATGGCGACACCAGATCGAACAGCGCGTCGAACGAGGACGACACCGATGGCGATGGCAGGCTCAACGGCGATGCGGATGAGGACGATGCTGACGGTGACGGATACAAGAACCGCGATGACAACGACGATGACAACGATGGTCTTGATGACGAGGACGATGCCGATCACCACGACGAGGAGGATGAAGCCAAGGTCCACACCGACCTGACTCCGACCAGTTCCGCCCTCAATCACAGTGAGGTGCGTGTCACCATCCAGCGCATGGCCACGGGCACGACCGTGCTGAAAGTGGACGCAGGCGACTTCGATCCTGGCGTTTACATCATCAGGATTGGTGGCGTGGTTCGCGGCACCCTGGTGCTTGCCGGTGGCAACGGCAAGGCCTCGGGCGAGCGTGAATTCAAGAGCACTTCCACCACCACGAGCGGGGAGTGTCTTCCTCTGAACTTCGAGGTCATCAACCAGCCCATCGTCATCGAACTCGGCGGGGTGGCTTACTATTCAGGCACCATTCCCGCTCCCCCTGATCCGCTCCCACCCGGAGGAGGAACTGCGGAACCCCCAGTCACCACCGTTCTCACCCAGTCCCTCACCGCTGCTGCCAGCACGCCCAGTCAGGCGGAAGCAAAGGTCGTGGTGGACATCGGCCTCGTCGGAGTCATCGAGGTCGAAATCGAGGCTGAAAACCTGCCAGTGGGGACCTACACGATCTCCATCGGAGGCATTGAACGTGGCAGCCTGGTGATGGCCCAGGTTCAGAACGCCATCCAGGGGCACCGCCATTTCGAGATCATCCCCGATGAGCCGGACGAGCTCCTCTTGGATTTCCTCGCGGCAGGCCAGCCCATCGTCATCAGCCAGAACGGCACGACCTATTTCTCAGGATTTGTTCCCGGGGGGGAATAAAAGGAAGCGGCCCTCCAAGGCCGCGATCCCGGAACGCCTCGGCTTCATGGAGCCGGGGCGTTTTTGTGTCGCAGAGGCGCGCTCTGGCGTGAAGGATTGAAACATCCGCTTGGGAATCGCCGTTCTGGCCGCGTTCCTTTCGTCCTTCCCGCTTCCGCATGAAATCCATCCGCGTTCTTTGCGTCGGTGCCGGCCACATGGGCCGCTCCCACGCCCTCGCCTATCATCGCCTTCCCGGCTTCGAAATCTGTGGCCTGGTGACCCGTTCACCGGAATCCCGCGCCAAGCTCAATGCCGAACTCGGCGGTGGCTACCCGGAGTTCGGGGATTTCCATGAAGCCCTGCGCGAGACGAAGCCCGATGCCGTCTCCGTCTCCACCTACCCGGACACCCACGCTGAATACGCCCTCGCCGCGTTCGCTGCCGGATGCCATGTCTTCATGGAGAAACCGCTGGCGGAAACCGTGGCCGAAGCCGAGCAGATCGTCGCCGCCGCCATCCAGGCCGACCGCAAGCTGGTCATCGGCTACATCCTCCGCCACCACCCGAGCTGGATCCGCTTCATCGAGCTGTCCCACACCCTCGGCAAACCGCTGGTCATGCGCATGAACCTCAACCAGCAATCCTCCGGAGCCAGCTGGCTGACCCACAAGAACCTGATGGCGTCCATTTCTCCGATCGTGGACTGCGGCGTCCACTACGTCGATGTCATGTGCCAGATGACCCGCTCGAAACCGATCCGCGTTTCCGGAATCGGGGCCCGACTCAGCGACGAGCTGCCCGAGGGCAAGATCAACTACGGCGCGCTCCAGGTCACCTTCGCCGATGGCTCCGTCGGCTGGTACGAGGCCGGTTGGGGGCCGATGATGAGCGAGGTCGCGTTTTTCGTGAAGGACGTGGTTGGCCCGAAAGGCTGCGTCTCAATCGTCGCCGAAAAGGCCGCCGCCGAAGGGCAGAGCGCGAATGTCGACGCCCACACCCAGACCCAGGCCCTGCGGCTGCATCATTCGCAGCTCACGCCCGAAGGAAGCTTCGCCCGCGCCGATGAAACAATCCGCCTCGACGACGAGCCCGACCACGACCAGCTTTGTCATCGCGAACAGGAGTACTTTCTCAACGCCATCCTGAACGACCTCGACCTCACCGACCACATGCAGGACGCCATTTCCTCCATGCGCATCGTCGCCGCCGCCGATGAAAGCTTCCGCACAGGCAAAACCATCGATCTCTAACAGACCATGAACACCCGTTTCCTCCTCCTCTCCCTGTTCTCCCTCGCCGCCCCCGCCTTCGCGGAGGAGGCGCTTCCGGTGGCGAAGTTCCGCGAACTCTTCAACGGCAAGGACCTCGCCGGCTGGCACGGAGAGGGATACGCCGTGGAAAATGGAACCATTGTCTGCACCCCGCAGGGTCGGAACCTCACCACCGACGAGATCTTCTCCAACTACGTCCTCGACTTCGAGTTCCAGCTCGCGCCCGGCGCGAACAACGGCCTGGGCATCCATTACCCCGGCAACGGCGACGCCGCCTACGTGGGCATGGAACTCCAGATCCTCGACAGCACGGCACCGAAGTACAAGGACCTCAAGCCCTACCAGTTCCACGGCTCGCTCTACACCATGGTCCCCGCCAAGCAGGGGGCCCTCAAGCCCGTTGGCGAGTGGAACCACGAACGGGTGTTCGTCGAAGGAAAGGACATCCGCGTCGTGGTCAACGGCCAGATCGTCCTCACCGCCGACCTCGACAAGCTCAACGTGGAGTTCCCTAAGCATGAGGGAGCCAAGCGCCGCGCCGGTCATCTCACCTTTTGCGGCCACGGCGACCGAGTCGCCTTCAGAAACATCCGCATTTCCGAGCTGCCGAAGAAGGCCAACCTCCCCCTCGTCAGGGCCAGCGGCTTCACCCAGATCTTCGATGGTCTCACCCTCGCCGGCTGGAAGCCCGAAAAGGAAGGCGATGCCAGCTGGACCGCCACCAACGGCCTCCTCAAGCACAACGGCGCGGCCAAGTCCGCCGGTCAGATCTGGACCGAAAAGGAGTATGGCGACTTCACCCTCGTCTTCGACTGGCGCTGGTCCGGCATCGGACCGCTCATGAAGCGTCCGGTCATCGGTCCTGATGGCAATGAAAAGAAGGGCCCGGATGGCCAGACGGAAATGGTCGAAGTGCAGGAACTCGACAGCGGCGTCTATCTTCGCGGCAACGAGAAAAGCCAGGTCAACCTCTGGAACTGGCCCGTCGGTTCCGGCGAGGTCTTTGGCTACCGCACCAATGGCAGCCTCCCGCCCGAAGTCCGTGCGGGAGTCACCCCGAAAGTGAAGGCCGACAGACCGCTCGGCGAATGGAACCGCACCATGGTGACCATAAAGGGCGACCGTCTTACCGTTGATCTCAACGGCCAGAAGGTCATCGACAACGCCCAACTCCCCAACGTCCCCGCCAAGGGCAAGCTCGCCCTCCAGCATCACGGCGCGTCCATCGATTTTGCCAACATTTGGATCAAGGAGCTGTGAGGAAAAAGTTTGGCGCGTCCTGAGGCTGCTTGTGCTAAATAAGTGTCATGACCACGAGCTTCGATGACCTCCGCGAGGCGGTGCTGCATCTTCCGAAGGGAGATCAGGTTCGTCTGCTCACGCTTGTGGCCATGGAGGTGGCGAACGCCCATCCCGGAATTGATTTCCGCGAAGGCATCTGCGGAGGTTCAGCCCGCATCATCCGCACCCGTATCCCGGTCTGGTTGCTCGAAGCCATGCGCCGGGGAGGTAGGACGGATGCTGAATTGCTTGCCGCCTATCCAACCCTCACCGCCGAGGATCTGGCCAATGCTTGGAACTACGCCAGGGCCCACCGGGATGAGATGGATCGTGAAATCGTAGCCAACGGGGATGATTCATGTTGGCGAGATTGTATTCGAACGAAAACTTTCCGCTGCCCGCCGTCATCGCCCTCCGTCAGTTGGGACACGATGTGTTGACTTCACTGGATGCGGGAAAGGCCAATGACGCCATTCCGGATGAGTCGGTGCTTGCTTTCGCCATCGAACAAAACGGGCCGTCATCACCCACAATCGTCAGGACTTCATCCGTCTTCATCGCCAGAATCCCGATCACCAAGGCATCATCGTCTGCACCGAGAATCCGGACTGCTCTGCACTGGCAGAGAAAGTACATAGCCAATTACTGGAGCTCGAGTCGCTCACTGGGCAGTTGATTCGGATCAATCGTGGTCACTGATCACTCTGTTTCCAAAGCGGAAAGCCTCTGTGGGGTGGAGCCACAATCATCAGCCTCCCTGAAGGAAAAGGCCGGTCGCTGCGTAGTAGCAGACTCCTTTTTCTCCACATGACCTCGAAACCCACCACCATTCCGTTCGCTGCGCTCGCGCTGGCGGCACTCGCCACCGGCTCCCTTTGGGCCGAAGTGAAACCGAACCCGCTCTTCACCGACGGGGCCGTCCTCCAGCGCGGCCAGGCGGTTCCTGTCTGGGGCACCGCTCGCGATGGCGAAAAGGTGACCGTCGAACTCGGCAATCAGAAGGTTTCCACCACTGCGGCCAACGGCACCTGGAGCGTGAGCCTCAAGCCGCTCAAGGAGGGCGCTCCACTCACGATGAAGATCACCGGCGACAACACGGTGACCGTCAACAACCTCCTCGTCGGTGAGGTCTGGGTCTGCTCCGGACAGTCGAACATGGAGTGGACCTTCGCCAAGGCCCACAACGCCAAGGAGGAAGGCCCGAAGGCCAACTACCCGAAGATCCGCATGTTCACCGTGACCAAGAAGGTCTCGGCGAAACCCCAGACCGAAGCGGTCGGGAAATGGGTCGAGTGCGCGCCGGAAACCGTCGGCAGCTTTTCCGCAGTCGGTTACTTCTTCGCGCGTGATCTCTACAAGAAGCTCGGTGTGCCGGTTGGGATGATCCACACCTCGTGGGGCGGCACTCCGGCCCAGGCATGGACCAGCTTCGAAGGCTTCGGCTCCGATCCGGAGCTGAAAGGCTATGTCGACTCGGTGAAGGCCTCGCAGGCGAACTACGATGCCGTGGCCGCCGCCTATCCGGCGAAGCTGGCTGAGTTTCAGGCGAAGAAGAAGGAATGGGACGAGACCGTCGGCAAGGGCTTCAACGAACAATTGAAGGCCTGGACCGAAGCGACCGCCGCTGCCAAGGCCGCCGGCCAACCTCTGCCTCCGAAGCCGGTGCCTTCCAGCCCGGCGCCGAATCCTCCCGCCGGTCCGGAAGGCAATCAGAACAGCCCGACCGCCCTCTACAACGGCATGGTCGCGCCGATCATCCCGTACGGCATCAAGGGCGCCATCTGGTATCAGGGCGAGTCGAATGCCGGTCAGGCGAAGCAGTATCGGACGCTGTTCCCGGCCATGATCGCCGACTGGCGCTCCAAGTGGAAGCAGGGGGATTTCCCGTTCTTCTTCGTCCAGATCGCCCCCTTCAACGGCCAGCCGCCTGAGATCCGCGAGGCCCAGTTCCTCACGCTTTCCAAGTCGAAGAACACTGCCATGGCCGTGACCACCGACGTGGGCAATGCCACCGACATCCATCCGACCCAGAAGGAGCCCGTCGGCCAGCGCCTCGCCCTCGCCGCCCGCGCCCTGACCTATGGCGAGAGGATCGAATACTCCGGCCCGCTGTATGCCTCGATGAAGGCGCAGGGCGACAAGATTGCTCTCACCTTCACCCACACCGGTGGCGGACTCGTCGCCAAGGATGGCGAATTGAAAGGCTTCACCATCGCCGGGGCTGATGGGAAATTCGTTCCTGCCAAGGCCGAGATCAAGGGCGACAAGGTCGTCGTCTCCGGTGAAGGCGTGGCCGATCCTAAGGCCGTCCGCTATGGCTGGGCGAACGTGCCCGATGTGAACCTCTTCAACAAGGAAGGCCTCCCCGCCTCGCCGTTCCGCACGGATGTGGATTGAAGAAAATCCGAAGCTCGAAATCTGAAATTCGAAACGAACAAAAGGCCTCCGGAGACACGATCTTCGGAGGCCTTGTTTGTTGGGGCTGGGATGAAAAGCGTGACGAACGGTGAACGACCGGGGCAGACTGCATGCATTCAATTTCCATGAGACTCTCCACACTTGTCATCGTCCTGTTCAGGGTGTTCGCCATCTACTGGATGATCTCGGCGGTTCTGGGACTGCTCTTGAGAATTGATCACATCGCCAGTTATGGCGACAGCGTGGGGCGGAACCTCCTTGTCCTCTTGAGCATGGTTTCGGTTCCAGGATTCTACTTGATTCTGGCCATTCTCGGCTGGGTTTTTGCCTCCGGCTTGAGCCGCAAGATTGTTGGGCAGACCGATCCGAACCTTGAACTCGGTGGAACCACCGTCGGACACCTTTACTCCCTCGTGATTCTCGGGTTCGGGCTCTACTTCTTCCTCGACCACCTGAGCCCTGCAATCTTCCAGATCAGCGAAGCGATGGTGAAGCCTCGGACCGGCCCCAGCCTGCTCGAGCGCCCTGAGCCGGTCTCCCAATCCGAACTGCTGTCCCACCTCGCCCCCTGTGGAATCGGAATCGTTCTCGCGCTGTTCTCTTCCAAGCTGGGCAAGAAGCTGGCGACCCTCAGTCCGTAATCGGGCTCACTTGAGATCTTCGAGCAAGCACCGCTTCTCCGGCCCTTCCGGCAAGGAATTCGCCCAGTCCTTCGCGGTGTCGGGGAAACGCTTCGCCATCATCCGCGCGTAGTTCGCAGCGGCCTCGTTGCGGAAATCCCCGGCGGGCTGGCGGTTGATCCACTCACCGGCGGCCTCGTAGTCCTCATTGATCCATTTCGTGAGGAGAGGCTTGGCAGTGGACGACATCTGCTCAGGCAGGAGCGCACCTGCCATCCAATCCAACCAGGCACCCGGCCGCTCAAGGGCTTTTGATGATTGGTTCACGCCGTTCGCAAGATACATCGCCTGTTCGGAAGAAAGCCCCTTCAACCACGCGGCGCTCAAATCTCCGGCATGATCCACCATCGACTTCCCAAGGCCATCAAACAGATCAGCCTCATCGTTCAGACCGACCTCCTTCTCAAGGATCGCCGCCGCCATGGCAGCGCGGGAGGGTTCATCCGCGAGCATGGCTGTCAGCGCCTTCGCCGTCGCGGAATGTTGCCGTCCATCTGGCATGAGCTGCAACCCATCGATGGCCTGAGCCGGATCGGAGGCTCCCGACTGACTGACCGCCTGCTGCAGCACGGACTGATACTCCTCGCCCAGCTCGGCCTTGTTCCTCGCCAGCCAGGCAAAGGCGTTTGAGGGATCCAGCCTGGCCCAAGAAGACATGACGCCACTCACGCTCCCCCCCTCCTTTCGATGAAGCAGCGCCAGCTCAGCAGCCGCCTCCCCCTGGCGTGACGCCGCGAGATTCAGGGCCACGCTGATCAGGTCTCGGACCTCCTTCGGATCCAGGGACGAATCCGATGTCAGATCGGCAATCATCCGCTTCAATTCCTTCGGAGAGAGGTCGATCAATCGCCCGATCCATTCCCTTACCTCCGCCTCGACCTTCAATCGGGTTTCAGGATCCTCTGAATCTTCAAGCGACTTCAAACGATGATAGGCCGCGACAAGCTCATCCTTGAGCCGCTCGGCTGGAATCCTCGAAGAGGATGGCCTGCTGGGTGCACGCGAACTACTACGCTCTTCGTAGTTTTCGTTTTCCGGAACTCCGATGGATCTGGCCCGGCTGACCAGAACCTCGTGTTCGGCCTTCAGACGGCTCACGACCGACCCTTTGCGCACACCACTCCAGAAAAAGGCGACGCCTAGCAGCAAGACCAGCAGGCGGATCGTTTTCATCGCATTCATTGGCCCTTGATGGCGTTGAGGGTGACCGCGCGCTTTCCGGGATCCGTGATGCGGTTGGCGAAGTCCAGGGCGGTCGCCGGATCGAGCTTCTGCTTGTTGCCCTCCGAGGCACCGATGAGGAAGGTGCTGATGAGATCGTCCGAAGGCTGATCTTTCTGCAGTCGTTCCATCGTGGCGTAGATTTGTCCGGCATCCCAACCATTGCTGAAGCCCTTGCCAATCGTCGAGCCGATGTAGGCATCGCCCTCCGGAGACTTTTCCGCCAGCCAGTTGCGGATGGCGGGAACCTCGTCGCCGGTGAGTTGATCAGCCTTTTTTCCAAGCGCGAACATGGCAGATCCGGCTGCGGCTTCGGAAAGTCGGGGCAGCTCCTCCGGGGTCGGGTCGATCTTTTCGAAAAACGCATCGGCCCCGGACAGATCGCCGGATTGCATCGCCTTGTTCAGAAAAGGCTTCATCACCTCGGCGACTTCGGAGGGCTTGAGTCCGCTGGTCCGGGCGACCTTGGCCAAGGCGATCTGGTCTTCGAGGGAGAGATCGCGCAGCCGCCATGACTGGAGCGTCGGCAGACGGTCGAGGGGATCGAGCGCGGCAATGCGGCTGCCTTCCTTCGTTTTCTGATAGATCAGGCTTTCATATTGCTGCCTGACATTCGACGTGCCCGCCAGCGAACGGCTGTCGAAAAGCCCGGCCGCGATCTGCCTGTCGAGCCACGCCAGCGCCTGCGGGCCATCGCTCTGGATCCATTTTTCGAAGAGCCCGCTGCGTTTCGAAAGCTGCTGCTGGATCTCCCTCGGAGTTTTCCCGGCGAATCCCTCCTCGATCACCGCGAAGGCCCGGGCGGGATCCTTTTCGACCAGCACTTCGAGCAACTTGTCGATGACCGCTTCCCGATCCTCCTCTGAAAGATCCGCCGCGCGGGCGTCGGCGACCATTTTTTCCAGCGTCGCTGTATCAAGGGTGCGCCACTGGTTTTCGAGGAGTAGCGATTCCCGGACCTGGGCCGGATTTCCTAACATCGCTCCGCGCAGAATGGCCGCGAGCTTTGCCATGCCGGAGGGGCCGGCCTTGGCGAGGAGTTTGGCGCTGAGACCGGATTTCGGATCGTCCTCGGTGGCTTCGCCGCGTTTTTTCCAGGCCTCGATCCGCTGGCTGAGCCGGGCATTTTCCGCCTCCAGGGTCTCGGCGCTGCGTTGCTGGAGCAGGAAAAAGGTCACTCCCCCGGCAGTGGCCAGCAGCAGGCAAAGATCAGGCCAGGGAATGGAACGGGGTTTCATGAGGAGGATTCGATCAAAGCCATAAGCGGCCTCTGCTGGAAAAGCGAGCTACGAAGCAAATTCGTCCACTCTACCTCTTGATTCCGGGTTCCTGATTCTTGAGTCCGGGGCCTCAGTTCAGCCTTGTCCGATGGCCCGGGGTCATCGAATGTCCCGCCACACATGGACGCCATGCACCCTTACGAGAAGCTCCCGCTGTTCGGCACCGGGCTCACGCTTGGCATTGGCCTGGTGGCCCTGCATGCGGTCCTGCTGTTCAAGGCCCCGGCCTCGCAGGCCTTCCTGAAAAAGTTTCCGCGCGACAAGTTCATCGGTCAGATCCTCCTCGGCATCGGCCTGATGTGGTTCTGGCTGATCATCGCGCCTCCAGGCCTCGGCAAGCTCAGCGCCCTCGCGATGGACCTCGGCGAGTTCAACAACCTCAAGCCGCTGCTCCGCCTGCTGGTGCCGGCCTCGATCATCCTGGTCTCGATCAGCGTGAAGGATTTCCTCGCCGTCCGCGCACTCGGCTTGCTCGGCCTGATGATGGCTTCGCCGCTTCTGTCTGCCGCGTTTCTGAAGGACCCGACCTCGCGCCTGCTGATCCCGATCTACACCTACGTGCTTATCACCGCCTCGCTGTTCTGGGTCGGCATGCCCTACCTCTTCCGCGACATGATCGGCTGGGTCACCGCCTCGCAAGGCCGCTGGAAAGCGCTCTGCTCCGCCGGGCTCGCGTATGGCATCGCCGTGGTGGTCTGCGCGTTTGCGTTCTGGAAGGGGTATTGAGTCAGTTGGAGTTCTCGGAGAACTCCTCTCCCATCGTCGCCTTGGCGGTGATGGAGATGGCGAACGCCACAAAGACTAAGACGGTTCCGGCAAGGGCATAGGCCAACCACTTCGGTTCGCGACGTTCCACCCACGTTGTAGCACTGATCACTAAGCGGTCTCGAAGTCGGGCCGATTTGGGGTCGAAACTTTTGCCTGTCAGCCATTCGTGGGATCGGGCCTCCAGTATGGCGATGACAGCTGCTTCATCGGGAGCGGGAATCTTCTTACCGCTGATATCCTCGAAAACCTTAAGTAGGCCGGCACCGCTCATCGGTTGGGTTTCGAGCCCGTTCTCCTTCTGGATTGTCCTCTGGCCCTTCCGGATGATCCACCCAGGGTGGTCCCAGCGATACGCGGTATGAAACCGCAATTCATCGGCTGCATAGCGATCAGGCAGATGAAACGTAAAGTTCGGCAGCGACGTCACTTGTTCTGAGAACGAAATATTGGCATAACGACCTCCACGCACCGTCATGAAGTCCAAAAAACCATGGCTAATCGATCGATAAGATCCTGGAATCATCGGCCTGATCGGCTTGATCGCCCATACGAGAACCACCGCAAGCACTGGAGCGATCATTACCACTCTCAGACACCAAAGTGTCTGCCCTTGAAACGGTAGCCATTTCTTTCGCAGCCGTCGCTCTAGAATCCATTGCCCGATCAGCACCAGCACCATCAAGCACCCAGCAAAGATCCACTCCATTACAATCGCCCAATGCCGGAACGACGCGCACAGCCACCAGAGCCCTGCCGCGCCGACCCACAGGGCGATGCAGGCGACGACAAACCGGCGGCGTTGAGCCACAGGAACATGGAGGGAGATGGATGGTTCGGCAGACATGCGCATGGATTCAAAGCCGTCTTTTCCTGAACTCCAACAGGCCCGCTGCCGCTCCTCCGAGGAGGGTTCCGTAGCAGGCTCCGGTGGTGATGAAGAGGATCACCCGACTCAAACTGTGAAGGTCCAGACCCAGTTCAGTGATGAAGAAAATCAGGCTCACCGAGCCCAGCAAGGTGCCGAGGAGGCAGCCGATCATCGTCAGGATGAGGGCTTCACGATGCCGGATGAGTTTCGACCACTTGAACATCCGCCCGGGAAAAAGATGAATCAGAATCGCCAGGACCACGAAGGCCGGCACGAACGACAAGACGTAAAAGAGCACGGCTTCGCCCCAATCAAAGCGGTCCCGGTTCAGATAAAGAAACTGATACGCGATCGCCGGATACCACGAACCCACCACGGCGGAGATGACCGCCCCGCAGCGCAGGGCATTGAGGAAATCCAGGGGAGTCAGCGTTCGATCCACTCCATGATGAAATCCGAGATTCGTTCTAAGGAAAAGCCCGTGCTTCATCAAACTTCACCGAGAATTCACACCCAGTGGAGTCCGTCCTGTGTTAGGAAATCCCCCGCATGGCGGTGACCCGACGCACTTTTCTGAAACGCATGACACTGGCCCTCGGTGGGCTGGCGGCGGTGGATGCCTTGGGCGTGGAACCGAGATGGCTGGACGTCACGCGGCTGGACTTCTCCCACCTCGGACTCGGCAAGACGATCGTCCATCTAACAGATCTTCACTACCGCGGCAACCGCGCCTGGCTGGAGTCGATCCTGGAGATCACCCGCGCCGAGAAACCGGATCTCGTCTGTTTCACCGGCGATCTGGTGGACCGCAAGAACACCGAGCATCTGGCCGAGGCGTTTGATCTTCTCAAATCCTGTGGTGCTCCACTTTATGGCGTGATGGGCAATCACGATCCCTACGATCCAGCCTCGCTCAAGATCTTCCGCTCTGGCGGGAAGGCTGCAGGCGGGGCGTGGCTGACGAATGAAGCGGTCGATTTCGGAGATTTCGTCCTCCATGGCACCAGTGGGCCCTATGGTCTTAAGCGTGTCGAACCGAAGCCGAAGATCCTGCTCTGCCACTATCCGGCGGTAGGTGACAAGCCGGGCACACAGCCCTACGACCTCATCCTCAGCGGCCACTCGCACGGCGGGCAGTGCCGCGTCCCGCTGGTCGGTGCCTTGTTTCTTCCCAGTTTCGTGAATCGCTACGTCGCCGGCCTCTACGATTCACCCTCAGGGAAACTCTTCGTCGGTCGAGGACTCGGCACCTCCCTGCTCCCCATGCGCTTCAATTGCAGGCCTGAGCTGACGGTGGTGAGGGTTTGAAGAGGTGAGTGGTAAATTGTAAATCGTGAATGGTGGTCAGACTGACCTCTTCCACAACTTACCATTCACCATTCACCATTCACCTCTTCAATACTCTCGCTCCAACAGATACGCCGCGATTTCATGAAGACGGTCGGCGCTTTTCCCGAGAGGCTTCAGGGCGTCCATGGCCTGCTTGGTGAGCTTGGCAGCCTCCTTGCGGGACTTTTCCAGGCCCATCAGCGAGGGGTAGGTGGTCTTTTCAACAGCGGCGTCCTTTCCGGCGGTCTTGCCGAGAACTTCGGTGGACTGGGTGACGTCGAGGATGTCGTCGATCACCTGGAAGGCATGGCCGAGGGCGTGGCCGAACACTGTTAGAGCTTCGAGCTGCTTCGGCGTGGCATTGGCGGTCATCGCCCCGAGACGCAGCGAACTCATCAGCAGCGCGGCGGTTTTCGCTTCGTGGATCTTCACGAGGCGGGCCTTGGTCGCCTTCTGGCCTTCGCCCTCAAGGTCGAGCACCTGGCCGCCGATGAGGTGGCGCGAGCCGCCTGTTAGAGCGAGTTCGGCCACATAGTCCTTCGCCGAGTAGCGTTTCGTGGCGGGGGTTTGCGCGAGGAAAAGGAAGGCTTCTGTTAGGAGAGCGTCGCCGGTCAGCACGGCCATGCCCTCGCCATAGACCTTGTGGCAGGTCGGCCGACCGCGGCGCAGATCATCGTCGTCCATGCAGGGCAGGTCGTCGTGGACCAGCGAGTAGGTGTGCAGGACCTCGACCGCGCAGGCGGGAAGCATCGCGTTTTCCAAGGTCCCCCCGCAGGCCTCTGCAGCCGCGAGGCAGAGGATCGGTCGAAGGCGCTTGCCACCGGCGAAGACCGTGTAGCGCATCGCGGCGTGGATCGTGGCTGGCGCGGCGGACTTTTTCGGCAGATGCCGGTCGAGCGTGGCATCCACTTCCTTGGCGCGGGCGGCGAGGTAGGACTTCAGGGTCATGAGCGTGGCAGTTGATCGGAGATCGGAGATTGGGGATCTGGATGAAGGTCTTCAATCCATGATCTCCGATCCACGATCCCTCTTCAAAGAATCTCCGCGATCTGCACCGCATTCAGCGCGGCACCCTTGCGGACCTGGTCGCCGACGACCCAGAGGTCGAGGGCATTGTCGAGGACGAGGTTCTTGCGGATGCGTCCGACCAGGCAGTCATCCTTGCCGGTGGTGTCGAGCGGCACCGGAAAGACCTTGTTGGCCGGATCATCGACGACCTGGATGCCGGATTTGCCTGCGTAGGCGGCGCGCGCGGCTTCGGGCGTGATCGGCTTCTCAAACACCGCCGTGATCGAGACCGAGTGCGAACGATAAACCGGCACGCGAACGCAGGTGCAGGAAACCTTCAGGTCGGAAAGCCCGAGGATCTTGCGGCCTTCATTGAGCATCTTGAGCTCCTCCTTGGTGTAGCCGTTGTCGGTGAAGGAATCGACCTGTGGAATGACGTTGAAGGCGATCTGGCGGGGATAGACCTTCGGAGTGAAGGGCTGGCCGTTGGCGATGGCCCTGACTTGCTCTTCCAGCTCGATGATGCCCTGGGCCCCGGATCCGGACACCGCCTGGTAGGATGAGGCGATGATTGACTTGAGCCCGAAGGCCTCATGCAGCGGCGCGAGGGCCATCAGGGAAATGATGGTCGTGCAGTTCGGATTGGCGATGATCCCGCGCGGGCGGTTCTTCGCGGCTTCGGGATTGATTTCCGGGACCACGAGAGGAACGCCGTCGTCCATCCGGAAGGCGGAGGAGTTGTCGATCACCACCGCTCCAGCAGCGGCGGCGGAGGGTCCGAACTCGAGGGAAATCCCGCCTCCGGCGCTGAATAGCGCGATATCGACGCCCTTGAACGAGTCATGCGTGAGCTCCTGCACCACCACGTCCTCGCCGCGGAATTTCAGCTTCTTTCCGGCCGAGCGGGCTGAGGCGAGCAGGGTCAATTTCCCGACGGGAAACTTCCGCTGTTCCAGACAGAGCATCATTTCTTCGCCGACCGCGCCGGTGGCACCGACGATCGCCACGTGTGGTTCCGTGTTCATGGGTAGGAGGCCGGACCTGTGTCCGGGGGGCGGGACTCTAGGCAATTTCCCCCCGCTGGCAACCGAATCCTCCCGCATTTCCCGACCGCGATTCTCCTTGCACGGTCATCCGCTGTCGTTAGAGTCGCCCGGTTCCTTGGCTGTCGCCTTGGGATTCATGAAACCAACTCAACCGATTCCATACACATGAAACTCGTCAAAATTGCCGCACTCGCCGCTGCCGCCGCCGGCACTCTTCTCGCCACTTCCTGCTGCAACAGCAAGCCCGCTCCAACCGCTCCGGGATACGTTGCTCCTGCCAAGTAAGGCGGTCTGATTTTGGAATGGGATCCCCGTTCCAACTGATTTCCGGAGCGGGTTGCAGGTCAGCCCACTCCGGTCCCTTTTCCCTCTCATCATCGAAACTTTCCACTTCCAACCCATGATCCGCATTCTTCTTGCGACGGGCGCTTCCGTGTTCGCCCTTCTTTCCGCTTCCTGCTGCTGCACCGGCGAACCGAAACCCCCAGGACTCCGCGCTTTGCCGAAGTTCCAGGAGATCCCGGCCGCCGCGCCACAGGAAGTGATCCCGGCGAAGTAAGGCCCCTCGCCTTGCGATCCGTTTGCCAGTTTCAAAGCCTCCCGTTTCAGGACGGGAGGCTTTTTGAATTGACACGGGGGGAGTCTGGCAGCGCAGATCGGTTCGTAACGTAATGCAATGAAACGACCTGCGTCTTCAGAGTCCGGACCCCGATTTCAGGCCCAGATCCGACACTACCATCGCACCAGCCCACCCAAGGCTGGCTCTTGGGATGCCTGGGTGGACGGAACAGAGTCTCGATCAACCATTGCCCGGTTCCTGGTTGCGAGAAAGGTCCTGATCGCCTTGGTCGTGCTTTCTCTGCTGGTGGCACTGGTCCTCGGCTTCATCAACATCGCCTGAGCCCTCATCTGCATTTCAGCGATGCGGCTTTGACATTTTCCTGCGGGAGGTGCAGCTTTCGCCCCCGCCGGAGTCGGCGCATCAAGCCATGGGCAAGAGCCTCTATCAAAAAGTTTGGGACGCCCACACGGTGGGACAACTGGCCGACGGCCGCACGCAGCTTTTCATCGGGACCCACCTCATCCACGAGGTGACCTCCCCGCAGGCCTTCGGAATGCTCCGTGATCTCGGCCTGACGGTGAAGTACCCGCAGCGCACCTTCGCCACGGTCGATCACATCGTGCCCACCGAGCACCAGGACCGGCCCAATGATCCGCTCGCTGCGGAGATGATGGAGGCCCTGCGCAAGAACTGTGAGGACTTCGGGGTCACCTACTTCGACCTCCGTTCCGGAAAGCAAGGCATCGTCCACGTCGTCGGACCGGAACAGGGCATCACCCAGCCCGGCACCACGATCGCCTGCGGCGACTCCCACACCGCCACTCACGGAGCTTTCGGTGCGATCGCCTTCGGCATCGGCACCACCCAGGTGCGCGACGTGCTGGCCACTCAGACGATGGCCATCGAGCCACTCAAGGTCCGCCGCATCGAGGTCAACGGCCACCTCCGCCCCGGGGTGTATGCCAAGGACGTTACCCTCCACATCATCCGCCTGCTTGGAGCCAAGGGCGGCATCGGTTTTGCCTACGAGTACGCCGGCGAGGTCTTCGACCGCATGTCGCTGGAAGAGCGCATGACCGTCTGCAACATGGCCATCGAAGGCGGTGCCCGCTGCGGCTACGTCAACCCGGACGAAACGACCTTCGAGTATCTCAAGGGGCGGCCGTATTGTCCCACCGGTGCCGACTGGGACGCCGCCGTCGAGCGCTGGAAATCCTTCGCCTCCGATGCCGACGCCCACTACGACGATATCGTCGTGATCGACGCCGCCGACATCGAGCCCACGGTTACCTGGGGCATCTCCCCGGACCACGGCATCGCGGTTTCAGAAACCATCCCCGACCCCGCCAAGGCCGCGACCCCGCTGGAGCGCCAGTCGATCGTCGAGGCTCTGGAATACATGAAGCTGCCCGCCGGCATCCCGATCAAGGGCGTCAAGATCGACGTCGCCTTCCTCGGTTCCTGCACCAACGGCCGCCTCTCCGATTTCCGCGAGGTCGCGAAATACAT
>JAIXPW010000222.1 GCA_027485995.1 Verrucomicrobiaceae bacterium | reverse complement strand
GATCCCGCCGACTACCGCTGTAGCAGCTATGGCGAAGCGATTGGCGGCGGAAGCAAAGGCAACGGCAAGAAAGCACGCGAAGGCCTAGTGCGGGCTTGTTTGAGCCATCGAGGAGTCGGGTTCGAGATTGAGAAGTGGAAGGACGCGGCTAAAATTTATCGCCAGATGATGGGTCTGGCGCTTCAGCGCAAAAGCGGCGAGGCGGATCTAACAGCCGCCAAGCAAGTGCTCAAAGCCAAGGTCAAAGGCGAACTGGAAGCTGCCACACAAGACAACGGCACCGTGCTGCCCGAGCTGAGCATGGCGGCGATGCTTTGCTGCAAAGTTCGCTACTTCACGGACGGTGCCGTGATTGGCAGCAAGGCCTTCGTCAACGAAGTTTTCACTGCTTCGCGCGAGCGCTTTAGTCCACGCCGCATGGTCGGAGCAAGAAGGATGAAAGGTGCCGGTGCTCCAGCCAGTGGCGTGCTTTGGACTGTTAGAGATCTGCGGATGAGGGTTTCCTGAGTGAAGAAATGTGGGCACGTAGGCTATGGCAGTCCAGAATCATTCATAGAGTCAGAGTCGATCGGCTCCTTTCAAATGAAGACTGCGATTCTTGATCAGGCGTCGCCATGTGAGTGCGTAACCCGTCCAGACAAGGAGGATCGTCGCAAGGCAGGCCAGGGCCGCGAGCAATTGTCCGAAAACGCCTCCAATTTCGCCGGTGTGTGTCCAGCGGACTAGCTGCCGCAGGCGGGTTGCCGGCGAGAGCTTGTCGAAACCTTCACGAGTGAGGATCTGGAAGTTCTGGCGATCAATGAGGAGTTCCACTCGTCGATCAGGTCGGCCACGTCCCGCATCGGTGACGGTGACGGAGTAAGGCTTGGAGTCGTTGACAGGCAGTTCGAGACTCATCGCTTTCCAATCTGGCATTTCATTGCGGGCCACTTCAGCCACACGGTCGAGTCCAGTGGTGAGGATGGCGGCTGGTGGCTTCTCTTGATCTGATCTTCCCGCTGACCCTTGCTTCAATGGGACTTGCTCACCGAAGGTTCGGAAGAGGAGTTGGTTCGCCCATGGATAGGCCATGATCAGTCCTGTTAGGGTGATGGCCAAGATCAGCGGGGCGGTCCAGAATCCCGTTAGATGGTGCCAGTTCCAGTCGCGTGCGCGTCCCTTCAGACGTGGATTGGGGAGGAGGATCGACCTGAAGGCCGGGCGGGAGAGCTTTTTTGGAATCCAAAGAAGCAGGCCGCTGGTGAGCAGGCCGAGAAACCCGAGGCAGGCGGCGGCTTGAAGGTTTCCACCGATATCCTTCCACGTGATTGGCTTTCGTTTCGCTTCTGCGACGGGTTTGCGGGACTCAGGCCTGGGTGTGGATAAGGTCAGCCAGCGATGGATCGACAAGACGGTCTGGAAAAAGCTGCGGGTCCCGGTGGCTCCCTTGCCCAGGGACTCGGCAGTGGCGGGGTGGAAGAGTTGTTGATTGCCGCGATCAACCAGCAGGATGACAGGGTCTTCGGGGTGGTTGGTATAGTTGAGGCTGCTCGGTTGGCCCTTGATGCCGGATGATTGAATCAGAGCCATCATGGATTCGGGCGCGAGGACTTTGCCGCGACCGTTTGCCCTTTGCCTCACCATCGAGCGCTCCACGGCTCCGATGATCTGGGTTTCAAACGACATCAGGAATCCGGTGATGGCCAGGATCAGGATGAGGACACCGATCGACACGCCCATGATGAGATGCCCCCAGAACAGGAAGCGACGGAGTTTGTGAAAGCTCATGCTGAGGATATCACATTTCCGCCCACTGGCGGATGAGGTTGTGGTAAACGCCGGTGAGTTGCACGGCCGATTGGGCGGCGGACAGTTGATCCGGGAGATCGCGTCCGAGCCGCTGGATCGCGAGGTCGAGATCGAAGAGGATCGCGCGTTGTTCGTCGCTGCGGATCATGCTTTGCAACCAGAAGAACGAGCATAGCCGGGTGCCCCGGGTGATCGGGGTGACATGGTGCAGGCTGGTCGAGGGATAGAGGACCATGTGTCCTGCCGGGAGCTTCACGCTCTTGGTGCCGTAGGTGTCCTCGATGACAAGCTCGCCTCCATCATACTCATCGGGCTCCGCGAAGAACAGGGTGCAGGAAAGGTCGGTGCGGATGCGGTGACCGGTGCCGGGCACCGTGCGGACCGCGTTGTCGACGTGGGTCTTGAACTGCTGGCCGATGGAGTAGCGGTTGAACATCGGCGGCAGGATCTGGAGTGGCAGCGAGGCGGAAATGAACAGCGGATTCGATTGCAATGCGGAGACGATCGTTCGTCCGACCTCCAGCGCGATTGGATGCTGGACGGGGAGCTGACTGTTGTCCTTCGCCTGCGCTGCCTGGTGACCGGCGGTGATTTTTCCATCGATCCAGTTGGCGCTCTCTAACAAGGATCGCGCCTCCTGGGTCTGTGAAGGTGTCAGGATATCGGGGATACAGAGGATCATGAGGTTAGGAGAATTCTGAGTTCTAAGTACGAAATTCGAAATGAAGAGGGGCCTTCAGAAAGTGATG
Source organism: Verrucomicrobiaceae bacterium (assembly GCA_027485995.1). Classification (GTDB taxonomy): domain Bacteria; phylum Verrucomicrobiota; class Verrucomicrobiia; order Verrucomicrobiales; family Akkermansiaceae; genus Luteolibacter. The sequence goes on along the minus strand of JAIXPW010000222.1, from coordinate 5,733 downwards.
TTGGTGCTGAGGACGAATGAACGTCCGGTGCCGGGGACGAAGTGTCCGCCACCGAGACGATCGGCGTAGTCCTTGTCTCCAAGGTTGTAACCGTTCAGCCGGAAGGTGACGTGGTCGTTGAACTTGTAAGACAGCATTGCATCAAACAGCAGGAAGTCCGGTGCGGTCTGGCGGGTGTTGCGGTTGTTGTTGTTGAATCGCTCTCCCGTGTATTGGACTCCGGCACCGAACTCGAAACCACCGGGCAGGGAATGGACGGACCAGAGATTGAACGAATGCTCGGGTGTGTTCATGAGCTGGTTTCCAAGCTCCAGCGGGTTCTTCGATTCGAGTATCTCGCTGTGCAGCCAGGTGTAGCCGCCGAGAAGATGCCAGGACTCGGTGATTTCACCGGTCAGACCGAACTCGAATCCCTGAACGCGCTGCTCTCCGGCGAGGACAACGATGTCGGTGGGGTCTGCCGGATCCTCGGTACGAGCGTTGGTTTTGTCGGTGCGGAAGAGGGCGGCGGTGAGGCTGAGCTTGTCATCGAAGAGATCCCACTTCGTTCCCAGTTCAATGGTACGGTTTTCCTCGGGATCGGTGTTCAGGTTGTTGGTGGCCGTGGCGGTGTTGCCGAGTGTCAGGCCTTCGGCCGAGGGATTGAAGGAGGTGCCGTAGCCCAGATAGATGCTGCCGGTTTCCGTCGGCTTGTAGGTGATTGCGGCACGGTAGCTGAGCATCTCGTCATCGCGTTGCAAGTGCGTGACGGCTCCTGCGGTGCTACGGGAAATGTAGTCGACGTCGAAGCTGTCCCAGCGCAGGCCGCCGGTGAGTTGCCAGTGATCGCCGAGCTTGAGGGTGTCGAAGGCGTAGAGGGCGATGCTGTCTGCGACGGTGTCGGTGACCGCGCCATCGTGGACGATGTTCGGGATGTAGGGCTGGCGAGGATTCGGGAACTCGAGATCGGTGTTCGGCCCACCGCCGTTGAGGTCCTTGCGCCCGTAGTTTCGAGAAGTCTCGCGAGCCAGTTCGATTCCACTGACGAGCTCGTGTTTGGCTGGTCCGGTTTCGAAGTCGAAGCGCAGGTCGGTCTGATTGGCGAAGATGGTGTCGGTCTGATCGCGGCTCTTCCAGTCGGTGCGACGGACATCAGCCGCATCGGCTCCGCTGTTGTCGAAGCGTGGCGAGGTGATGATCGAGTCGCGCTCGGTGACGCCGTAGCGGGTGGTGTTACGAAGTTTCAGGTGGTCGTTGAAATCGTGATCGAGGATGCCGGTGAGCATGTCGGTCTGGATCTCCTCGTAGTCGCGACTGAGAAGGCCATACCAGTTGTCGAAATCGACGTTGGGAATGCCCGCTGGCAGTCCGGTGTTGTTCCCGGTGCGGGGAACGAAGGGGATGCCGTTGTCGGGCACGTTGTCCTGATCGAGGTGGAAGAAACCAAGGGTGAAGCGGGTTTCGGTATCGAGTCCGAAGGCGATGGTGGGAGCGACTCCCCAGCGCTCCTGTTCGACATGATCACGGCCAGGCACGTCCTGGGTGTGAACCATGCCGTTCACTCGAAGGGCGGCACTCTCGATACCATGGATTGTCTGGTTCGCATCAAAAGTGGTACGACCGTAGTGGTCGCTGCCGCCGCCGAGCATGAGTTCATAGCGGTTTTTCAAGGTTGGCGTTTTGCTGCCGAGGTTGACCGCGCCGCCGGTGGAGCCGCGACCGCTGTTGGAGGAGGAGGGGCCTTTGGTCACTTCGACCTGTTCGAGGTTGAAGGGGTCACGGCTGTAACCGCCGAAGTCGCGCACGCCATCGACGAAGAGGTCGCTGCGGGCATTGAAGCCGCGGATGGAAAGGTTGTCGCCGTTGGGCACGCCACCCTCGCCAGCCTGCATGCTGATGCCGGGAACGTTCTTGAGAATGTCGCGCAGGGACGTGGCTCCCTGCTCTGTCATGGTGGCCTCCGGAATCACGGTGACCGACTGAGGGACGTCGCGAAGGGGGACGGTGTATTTCGGAGTCTGGAGCTTCTCGGGCTTGTAGGGGGAGCCGCGCAGCGCTTCGACGACGAGGTCGGCGAGTCCCTGGGGTTTCTCATCACTGGAAGGCGGTCCGGAGAAGGTTGGTGGGTTGATTGCGGGCTCGGCGACGGCTTGGCAAAGGCTGAGAAGCGTTCCGAGGGCGAGAAGTTCGCGGGTGGAAAGGTTGGGCAGTGATTTCATGAGGACAGGGGTTCAGCGCTGGATGCTGAGGGGGTGGCGGCGAAATGCTCACAAATGAGAATGAGTCGCAATAGCAAAAATGAACTTGACGAAAATGGGGTAAGGAGACCAGCTTCTTGCGGTTGATCCTGCTGAGGGTCACAAGATTTTTCCGAGCCTGCGGTTGCGCAGGTCTCTGATCCTCGCCTAGCTCTCCTCGTTTCCTTGATGCATTCCATCCTCCAAGCGCTGAACATTGGCACGCTTGCCACCTGGCTGACGGTTTCAGGGGCCAGCACGGTTGCCTGTCTGGTGAGGGTCTCCGACCACCTGCCCGCGTTGCGGCAACATGAGGAGTTGTCGCTGTCGGATGAAGGAGTGATCGATCTCGATCAGGAGTCGGCAGGTTCTGCCCCGATTGATCCCTCTGAGTCCACCGAGGTCATCCCGGATGCTCCGGTTGAACCTCCTCCCGTCGAGGCTGTGGCGGAGATCCCTCCCTTGGCGGAGTTGACTCCGGTGCCTGAGGTGCCGGAACTTCCCGACCCGAAGCCGGAGGCCCTGGAGATGGAGCAGCCCAAGCCTGTTCGCCAAGCTCCCGCGGCCAAACCCTCCTCCAGCCCGAGCCCTCAGCCAGCCGCGCGTTCGGCCAACCGCTCCTCCGCCCGTGACAGCAATGGTGAGGGCAGCGGCAGTGGCGCAGGCACGAACAAGGGCGCCGGCGCCGGCGCTGTCGGGGCGGATCGATTTGCCGGTGGTCGCCGTCCAAAGCCAAGCTACCCGGCGGAGTGCCGTAGCAAGGGGCAGGCTGGTCGCGTCGGGTTCACCATTTCGATCGACGAGCAGGGGAACGTGGTCGGGTTCTCATTGAAAAGTCCCAGCCCGTATCCGGCCTTGAACAAGGCCACCGAGGACGCGGTGAGACGCTGGAAATTCAAGCCCGGCCCGCGTGCGACCACCAGTGCTTCCGTGACCTTCCAACTCAACGACTGATTCATGTTCGCCAATATTGTCATCGAAACCTTCATTCACGGTGGATGGGTCATGTGGCCGATCCTGGTGACCTTCTTCCTGGCTGTCTGCGTCTTGCTGGAGCGCACCTTGTGGTGGATCAGCTTGCGGAGGAGCATTCAGCGAAAGGGGCATGTGGCGGTCCGTGAGACGCTCGGCACGGGAAGGTTCGATGAAACCTGGGCGCAGGTTGGAGAATCCGACGATCCGTTTCTTGTGAATCTCCGTGAGGGGATGACCCACGCCCACACGTCGATGCTGGCAGCGATGCAGCTCCACGCTTCGGATTTGCTCGAAAAGGCAGAGGCGCGCCAGTGGGTACTGGGCACGATCATCACGCTTGCCCCGCTGCTCGGCCTGCTCGGCACGGTGGTGGGCATCATGGGTTCCTTCAGCTCCATCGGTGATGAGGCGCTGGCGGTTTCGAAAGTCTCTGGCGGCATCGGCGAGGCGCTGATCGCCACGGCCTGCGGTCTGGCAATCGCGATCAGCTGCCTGCTGCCCTACAACTATTTCCGCAAACGCGTCTCGGTGCTGCGCGGCGATCTCGAGCGCTGGATCAACCACGCCGAGCTGCTCGTACAGAACGCCAAGTCCCACGGCCACGACCTCGAGGTTTTCGCAGCCAGGATCCTTCCTCCCCACTGAGTCCGATGCCGGTCAAACTTTCAGGTGGCTCGTCCGATCAGGAGGAGGAAGCGCGGATCGAGATCGTTCCGCTGATCGACATCATGTTTTTCCTGCTGGCGAGTTTCATGCTCGTCAGCCTGAGCATGACGCAGATCCATCGGATCGACGTGAAGATCCCTCAGTCGGCGTCGTCCGTGCAGGATGTGAAACCGCCAGTCGTCCACCTGGCGATCGATGTCCATGGCATTGCGACCTGGGACAGTAAGACCGTCACCCCTTCGGAAATCACGGCCCGCCTGAACAGCCTGCCGCCCACGCCTGACACCCGTGTCCTGATCGCGGCCGACGTGGATGCGCGCCACGGCCAGGTCATTGCAGTGCTCGATGCCGTGAAGGCGGCGAAGATCGACAAGGTCGGATTCGAAACCAAGAAGCCAAGTCCATGAGCGCCCGGGTTTTCGCCATTCTCAACGCCGTGGGCTGCCTTTGCCTGACCGGTTTCATTTTCGTGCAGTGGTTTTTAGGCAACGCCGTCGAAAAGGAGCTGACAGGTACAAAGCGCTCCCTGCGCGACGAACAGAACGCCCATTTCGAAACCCATGAGCGGGCCACCCGCCTCGAAGCGGACGTGACGGGCTTGAAGGCCTCGCTCGATTCCCTGCGCGCCTCGGCCGAGGAAAGTGAAAAAGCCTTGGCGGAACGGGTGAAGGAAGCGGAAGCGATGCAGGCCGCCCTGAACCAGAATTCCGCGCAGGCGAAGGTCTATGAGGAGGCCATCAAGGCACGTGACGAAGCGCTGAAGACCCGCGACGAGAAGCTCAAGGAACTCAATGAAGCCCTCGTCGCCACACGCAAGCGCCTTGACGAAGCGATCGCCAGGCTCAAAGAGGCTGGCGCGAGGTAGTGGCGGCGGATTCCAACCGCCATGCCAGATGCGCGAGGCTTGGCGCTTGAAAAACACCGCCACGATCACCGCATCTCCAGCGCGAGGTAGGCCTCGATTTCCTCGGCTGGATTGTGGGCGCGCATCAGGCTTTCGCCGATCAGCACCGCGTTCGCGCCGGCATCGAGGGCGCGCTGGGCGTCAGCCAGGGTCTTGATGCCGCTTTCGGAAACGAGCAGCACTTCCTCAGGAACTTCGTCGGCCAGCTTTTCGGTGGTCGCGAGATCGATCTCGAAGGACTTCAGGTTGCGGTTGTTGATGCCGATCAGGTCTGCGCCGAGTTCGAGGGCGCGTTCCATTTCATGGAGATCATGCACCTCCACCAGCACGTCGAGCTGGAAGGCCTTTGCTTCGTCATAGAGTTTCCGCAGCAGGTCGTCGTCGAGCGCCGCGACGATCAGGAGGATGGCATCCGCCCCGCAGACCGCCGCTTCGTGGATCTGGACCGGATGAATGGTGAAGTCCTTCCGCAGCAAGGGAGCGGTGGAGAATTTCGAAATCTGGGTGAGGTAGCTCAGCGAGCCCTGGAAATACTTTTCATCGGTCAGGATCGAAAGGCAGGAGGCACCGCCGTCCAGATAGCGTCCGGCCTGGCGGACGGGATCGAAGGAAGGGTCGATGAGCCCGACCGAGGGCGAGGCCTTCTTCACTTCCGCGATTACCCCCAGCTTGCCTGGTCCACGATCCAGCGCGGCCCGGAAGCCTCCGAAGTCGTTCCTCTGGAGAGCGGCTGCCCGCAGTAGAGCAGCCCGAGGCATCAGGGCTTCGACTTCCTCGTGTTTCGTGGCGATGATTTGGGCGAGCTTGTCGGACATGGCGGAAGAGGGGAAAAGCCTCCGCAGAGGCGGCGGCGAGCCACGGAAACTCGAAAATGAAATTCCGGCAATGGTTTCTCAAAAAAACTCTTGCGCCGGGTCTGCGGATGCGTAGAAAGCGCGCACGCAAATAGCTTTTGCGGGCGTAGCTCAGTGG
>JAIXPW010000011.1 GCA_027485995.1 Verrucomicrobiaceae bacterium | reverse complement strand
TCGAACGGACTGGCGGAGCGGACGGGGCTCGAACCCGCGACCTCCAACGTGACAGGCTGGCGCTCTAACCAACTGAGCTACCGCTCCAGAGCCGCCCGTTCGGGGTGCGCGGAAGCTATGGACCGACCTCCCGGGACGCAACCCGAAAATTGCATTTTCTCGAATTATTTCCGACCATCAGGAAAGGGCTTCGGCTGCAGCCTCCAGGGACGCCAGATCCTCAATCGAATGGACGACCGCATCCTTGTCGATCTTCGCCACCAGACCCGCCAGCACCTTGCCGGGTCCAAGTTCCAGGAAGTTTGTGTGCCCCATTTCGCGCAGCAGACGGATCGATTCCACCCAGCGGACCGAACCAGTCACTTGCTCCGTCAAGGAGGACCGGATCTCCGCAGGATCGGTCACCACGGCAGCCGTGAAATTCGCCACCACCGGAATGGAAGGTGTCACGATCGTTGTGGCCGAGAGTTCCGCCGCTAGCTTGTCCTTTGCCGACTGCATCAGACGCGAATGGTAGGCCCCGGCAACGTTGAGCTTGATCGCCCGGCGGATGCCGAAATCCTTCGCCTTTTCGACCACGGCATCAATGCCCGCGGTCGATCCGGAAAGCACGATCTGCCCCGGCGCGTTGAGATTCGCCACATCGACGTCGCATGCGGTGGCCAACGCACGCACCTGCTCCTCTTCCCCACCGATCAGCGCGGCCATCGCTCCCTGGGTCGCCTCGCAGGCCTGCTGCATGAACTCGCCACGTCGGGCGACCAGCCTCAGACCATCCTCGAAGGAAAACGTCCCCGCCGCCGCGTGGGCGGTGAACTCCCCGAGCGATAGCCCGGCCGCCGCAACCGCCTCGAACTGCGGAATGCGCTCCTTCAGAAGCGCCAGGGCGATCAAGCCGTGAAGATAAAGCGCGGGCTGGCAGAACGAGGTCTTCGTCAGTTCCTCCTCGGGCCCGTCGAACATCACATCCGACAGGGAAAATCCCAGCGCCGCATCCGCCGCCGCGACCATCTTCCGCGCGGTGGCGGAGTTCTCGAACCAATCCTTGGCCATGCCCACCTTCTGGGCCCCTTGTCCGGAAAAAAGCAGAACGTACTTGCTCATGTCCGCGAGGTCTAACCCCGCACCATCTCAACGAGCAAGCCCTTAGCTTCGGCCACCCGCGCTTCGAGAAGCTCCCCGCCGCGTTTCATGGATTCCTCCACCGGAAGGCCATAAACCGAAAGATCAAACATCGCGTCAAAAGCCTCCCCCGCCACCGGCAGGGCCCGCCCCGCGAACGCCACCACCGGCTTGCCCATGGACCGTGCGAGCCTGGCCACTCCCGCCGGCCCCTTGCCTCCCAGCGTCTGCTCGTCCAACGACCCCTCACCCGTGATCACCAGATCCGCCGCCGCCAGTTTCCCGGCCAGCCTCAGCGCATCCGCCACCAGATCGAAGCCCGAGACCAGTCGCGCCCCGGCAAAGCGCAACAGCCCGAATCCCAATCCTCCCGCCGCTCCCGCACCAGGCACTGCCGCCTGGTCCTCCCCTTCACTCACCCGCACCAAACGGTTCATCACCGTTTCCAAAAAGTCCACATCCACCGCAGAGGCTCCCTTCTGAGGGCCAAACACCGCCGATGCCCCACGGCTGCCCAGCAAGGGATGATCCACATCACAGGCCACCAGGATTTCCGGCAAGTCGATCCGCCCCGATTCCTCCAGCCGTGCCAACGACGCCAGGGCCATGGGATTCGGATCAAATGGATGCCCGTCCTCATTGAAAAACTCCACTCCCAACGCCGACGCCATCCCAGCCCCGCCGTCGTTGGTCGCACTGCCCCCCAGCCCCACCAACAGATGCTTCGCGCCCGAAACCTCGATCGCGTGCCGCATCAGGTCGCCGGTTCCAGCAGTCGAGGTCTCCTTCGGCTGACGCTCCTCCGCTTTCAACCTCCAAAGCCCGCTCGCAGCCGCCATTTCAATCACCGCTGTGAGCCCCTTTCCGCTCTCGATCAGCCCATAGACCGCCGTCACCGGCCGACCCATGGGATCACGCACCTCCGCCTCCACTGTGCGGCCTCCGCCCGCTGTGACCATCGCCTCCACGAAGCCCTCTCCCCCATCCGCGATCGGGCAATGCCCAACCGTCACGCCTTCGCCAAGCCCACGCTCGATCGCCCGGCAGGCTTCCAACGCACTCAGCGATCCCTTGAACTTGTCACAAGCAATAACGACATGCATGAGCCGGACTCTGATGCCTCCGCCGCCAGCGACAACTCGAAATCCAAATTCCAAGAGGAGAGAGAAAATCCGAAATTCGAAGCAAAGATTTGGCCCTGTCTTACCACTTCAACGTTCGATGTTGAATGTTCGATGTTCGATGTTCGATGTCCTTCCTGAAAACTTGAACCTGAACACTGAAAACTCCTCTTCAACTCCTCCTCACCACCACCGGCTGACTGCCTTGTTCGTGGCCGCTGCGCAGGATGACATAGACCCTGAAGACCGCCACCGCCCCCGGCTCAGACAAGGCGAAAGCAGTCGAGAAACGCGGTTCATCCTCAGCGGAGGCGCAGCCCAGCAGCTCTTCGTCCTCCTGATCGTAGTGATCCCCCGCCATTCCGCGAATCTCATAGCGATCCAGTTCCGCCTCCTCACTGCGTTCCCAAGCGACGAGCGCCGAACCGTCCTGCCAACAGGCTGAGATCGGCACCGCTGCCGGCTTCCGGCCCGGACAGAGATCCAGCAACGGAAGCCCCTCCCTCAACTGATGACCGACCGGAACCTGATTCTGGATCGTTTCCCAATAAAGCTTCAGATAGGAATCAAGCTGCTCCCCCGCCCCATCCCGCTCTTCTCGAGCCGAGGAAAGCGCTCGATCAAAAACTGAGAACGCGCTCGCCACCAGGTTCCTCGCGCAAAGATCCGTCAGGAAGTCCAGTCGGGAAAAGCCGCCCTCCAGCAGCAGGTTCTCTCCCGCTTGCTCGATCGCCATCCAAGCCCGGAGCACCTCATCCGCCGTCCGCACCTCGTCTTCCTTCCCCCCACACTGCGCATAGAACTGCCCCATCCGATCCTCGATCATCGCGTCCAGTTCCGCCAGGTTCCGCCGCTCCTCCTCACGGGAGTTCCGAGAATTCGTCACCGCCTTCTGCGCCTCCCCCAGGCGACTCCGCACCTCGGCCACGGCCCGACGATCAATCCCACCAGCAAGATCCAAGCTCACTGGGCCATCCGACGATTCCACCCGCGACCAGTGTTCGAGAAACTGATCAGCTGCGGAAAGATAGGACGCCGGACCAACAAGGGGCATGTCTCCATTGAAGCGTATCCGTCACCAAAAGTAAGGAATAACCCTGCCAAGTCCGCGATCGCGTACCCCTTGAGATTCTCCAGTGCCCGAAGGGTTTTCCTTGAATCCGCCCTCCATCCTGTCCATAGAAACCCCGCCGCAGGCACACAGGAGAGGTGGTAGAGTGGTCGATTGCGCCGGTCTTGAAAACCGGAGAGCCGAAAGGTTCCGTGGGTTCGAATCCCACCCTCTCCGCCATCATTGAAAATCAATTGGTTCCAGGCTTAGCGGATGATCGGAAGGAAGAAATGAGAACAAAAGTGGGAACGTTTCCACAGAGGTCAAAATCGGATCTAACGTCCTTAACGCACCCCGCTGGGTAAATTTTCAGAACCTAACCACCCGCGCATGGCGTCAACCCAGATAGGGCGTTAACCATGCAAGAAGAGGTTCGCGCTCCGTCGCTCACAAAAGCGCAAGATACGCCAAACCTCAGTGTTCAGAAGGGCTTTCGACCCGCTCACGGAGAATCTGCCAGCCAATCCGACTCGCGGTTGCACGCTCGCCCAAATCGGCCACGACCTGACGCCGGAGCCTCCATGCGGCGACCTGACTGATTCCAAGTTCCCGACCGATATGGCGGAAGGATTGGCTCTGGAGTCGCAGCCTGATGACGACCTCGCGCCGCAGGTGGGTGATTAGACGTTGGGCACTGCGACGACTGCGCAAGGGCTGTTTCCGACGATCCTTGAGCCATCGTGGGCCATGGTATCCACCCAACTTGAGGGCAAGCTGATCCAGATCGGATTCCGGACGCATAGAAGCCTTGCTACCGATCTTGTCCAACTCTGGCTTCAGGGATTCCCACTGCAATGGATCGATCATCTTCATCAGGCGTTTGATTTCCAGGTGAGGATTCGGGCCAACGAGGCCGAGGATTTCGCGGGAAGCCCGGCCCGATCGAGACTTCGGGCATTTCCAATGAGAACCATCGGTCGCTCATGATTCCATGGCAACGTGGCCGAAAGGATGCGGCTCGCATCGAACTCGACCGCTGCATTCTCCGGCAGGACAGCCGCAAGTCCCGCGTGACGGACAAGCCTCGCCAACTGGGTGAATGAACTCACGCGAGCCACCACCTTGGGGCGAAGGCTCTGGGCGGAGAGCCAATCCGACCACTGTTCGTGAAACTGGCCACCGGGCAGAAGGTCCGCCAATGGGTGCGCCTTGATCACCGAGTCGACACCCGATCCCTTTCTCCAGGCCGCTTTGGGTGCGAAGAGCGCGTAGCCGATCGTTCCCAGCTTCCAGCGCTTCATTTCCCTCGGAACCGCATCCTCGCGCACGATGCCGAAATCGAGACGACCATCTGCCACGCCCCGCACCACCTCCGCGCTTCGCGACTGCTCCAGCTCCACGGTGGCTCCACCAAGAGCCTCAGTGCACGCGGCAAGCTTCGGGATCACCGTCCACTCCAGGATGCTCGCAGCGGCTCCGAGGCGCACGCTGACGGGTCGCCCAGCCATCGACTCCCGAAAGTCATCCAGTTCGGAAAAATGTCTCCGGATCACGGCGGCAAGTTGGTGCCCCTCCGTCGTGATCTCGATGCGTCGGCCCACCCGCCGGGTGAGGGCCACACCAAAGAATCCCTCCAGCTCCTTCACCTGCCTGGAAAACTGCGACTGCCGGGTCGGATCTGCTTTCGCCGCCCTGGCGATGTTGCCAGCCTCCGCGACTTCGAGAAAGCTGCGCAGGCGGTCCAGGGAAAGCCCTGATACAGCAAAAAGACGGTCGAATTGATTCATGATCCGGGAGTCATTGAATCTGTAATTCCATCCATTTCCAGATCATAATTCAAATGTCAGGGTTCGCCCGTATGAATGACCAACCCATGCACTACGACATCATCGCCGACGTCCACGGCCGCTTCGACAAGCTGGAGCCGCTTCTGCTCAAGATGGGCTACCAACACGACGGGATCAGCTTCGTTCCACCGGTCGGACACACGGCGCTGTTCCTGGGCGACCTGATCGACCCAAAGCCCGGCCATCCACAGCCCGGTGGCGTGCGGAAGGTGCTGCGCGCCGTGAAGGCGATGCAGGAACGCGGGCACGCCCTCGCCATCATGGGAAATCATGAGCTGAACGCCATCTGCTATCACACCAACGGACCGAACGGAGAGCCCCTGCGATTCCAAGGCAGCAAGAACCAGCGGACACATCAGGGCACGCTCGATGACTTCCCTGATCACAAGGACCCGGCCAGCGAATGGCAGCAGGTCTGGATGCCATGGATGAAGGCCATGCCGCTCTATCTCGATCTTGGCGGCTTCCGGGCGATCCACGCCTGCTGGCATCCCGCCTATTTCGAGATCCTCGAAGGGAAGAGCCTCAGCGACGATGAATTCTTGATGGCCTGCGCCGACAAGCACCAGCCTGAAGGTGAAGCCATCGAGGTGCTGCTGAAAGGAATCGAAGTTCCCCTGCCCGATCCCCATTGCTTCGAGGACCACACAGGCAACAAGCGAAAGAACTTCCGCGCCCGTTGGTGGGAAATCCCTGGGGACAACGTGATGTGCCGCGAGTTGGTCTTTCCGGCGAACGAACAAATCCCCATGGTCCCTGTAACTCCCGAAGCGAGGGCCAACTTCAGCCCCTATCCCGTTGATGCTCCTCCCGTCTTCTTCGGTCACTACTTCAAGCTTCCTCGCAGCGAGGTGAACCCGGAGCGTCACAACGTCGCCTGCCTCGACCATAGCGCAGCCATCGACGGTCCGCTTGTCGCCTACCGCTGGAAGGGTGAAGCCCGCATCAATCCCGAACATTACATCATCCACTCATGAATCCAACCCCACCATCGCCGGACCCGAAGTTTCTCATCAAGTCGATGCAGTATGTGAGTGTGTTGGCGGAACTTTTTAATTGCACCATCGATCTCATGTTCTGCGAGTTCGATTTGAGCTACTACTCCCGGCTCGATGTGAGCGAAGAAAGCTTCTCTAAAGGTGATGGATTCTCGATGGTCGACTACGTGCCAATCTCGCCTACCGACTTGATCGAACTTAAAGGATTGGGCCCTCGCGCAATGTTGCATCAGATTCAAACGATTTCAAAAGGACGCCATTGCATTGTCACAACACGGGGGGAAGCCGAATGGGCTGAGAGGGTCTTTTATCCTCATACATGATGTCCTTCTACAGCCTCCACGTCGGCAACGCTTCCGATCCAAAGTTCCTCTGGGATGGAGGCGATCATTGCGGGAACATCCCCAAGGTCCAAATGGGCCTTGAGGGCATCGGCCGATGGGGATGCGTGAAGTTGATGACGGTCACCACCGTTGTTGTCGTTTCCTGGCTTGGAGCCTCCTGGAGACATTTGGACTGAACGGCTTCTTGAATCGATCTTTCGAGGTTCAAGTCCATGGATTTTACGGAAAAGTCCATCCAGTTGGACAGGTCGGGGAGCGTAGAATGCAGGCACGCTTCGTGGACGGGTGGGAGAAATTTCCTGCCGCGCTTATCGAATCCCACGAGGCGAATCCCGTTTCCACTTTTCCACCCATGAGATTCTCGATCTTCCGAATCCCTCTCGCGTTCATGCTCACCGCCTGCGTTCAGGCTGCGATGCCTTCCTACAAGATCACCTGGACCACACTGTCGGTCGATTCACTGGACTCGATGCCGCTCTCAGGTCGTTTCGGTGCGGGGGCCAACGTCTGGGTGCAGGACGGCTCGATCTGGCTCTATCTCGCGCACAACGGGGCTTATGATGAAAATGGCCGCCTGCTGAAGCTGGGCTGCGTCCGCCTCACACCAAAGGAGTTGAGTCTCGGCAGCGAGGGCTTCGCGCAGGAACTCGATCCCTCCACCGGGGCAATCACGATTTCCCAGGGCGACTTCAAGGCGACCCTGTGGTTTGCGGGTGAGACGCTCGTGTATGAGTCCTCCTCCGGAAAGGCCGCGCCGCTCGAGATCGCCTTTGGCACCTGGCGCGAGAAGGACAAGGACGGCATCCGCAACGACATGATGGGGTCGAAAACCACGTTCACCGGCGATCAGATCACCGCGTCCACGAGCGGGTTTTTCTGGTTTCATCGCAACGACGATCATCCGGTCGATCTGGCGGGGCTTGCGAAAGCCCAGGGCAGCCCACCGGAGTCGCTGCCTGAGAAAACCACCGCCGGTCGTGTGTTCGGTGGGGCCGTCTGTGTGGAGGGAGGCATGACCCGGCCAACGGAATCCGAAGTGCGCTGGCAGTTCTGGAACGGCAAGGCCTGGGCCGGCACCACCGAGGCACGTAAGGACCATCTCGTCATCATGCGCCTGGAAGGCGACGTGGGCGCGGATCCGAAGAAATGGCCCGGCGAAGCGAAAGCATTGCTGGATCAAAAGACGCGTGGGGCGGCGAAAACCGATGAGCTGAAGCGCTGGGACGAGTTCTGGTCGCGCAGCCATGTTCACATCAATCTTCCATCCGCAGCCGACCATCCCCAATCCCAGGATCCGGGCTTCCTGATCGGCCGGAACTACCAGCTCTTCCGCTACATGCAGGCCGCCAACCGTGACGGCGAGCTGCCCCAGCTTTTCAACGGTGGCATCTTCACCACCGACAACAACGGCCGCATCAAGGGCAACAACAACGACGAGCTGCCGACCTTCGAGGGTGAGCCGATCACGCCGGATTTCCGCCGCTGGATGGGCTGTTGCTTCATGTCGCAGAACCAGCGCTGGCTCGGCTGGCCGACGCTTGCAAATGGCGATGCGGATCTGCTTTCACCGACCACCCGCTTCTACCGCAATCGCGCGAAGATCGCGGCCGATCGAGCGAGGAACCAGGGCGCGGAGGGAGTCGCCTATACCGAGCCGCTGAACCTCTGGGGCCTCTGCCCGGTGGGCCCGCGACCCGACGGACTCTGCGGTGCCCAGCATCTGACCTATCATTTCTCGATGGGCGTGGAGAACGCCTGGATGAACCTGCAGGCGCATGATGTCATGGGCACTCCGCTCGACAAAGATCTCGAATGGATCGCCGGCACCGTGTTGTTCTACGACAGCTTCTACCGCTCGGAATTGAAAAAGCGTTCGGGCAACGAGCTCGGTGAGGATGGCAGGCTGGTGATGCATCCGGCCAATGGGTTGGAGTTTGCTGCCGACGCCACCAATCCCCTCGATGGCGTATCAGGCTTCACCGCCGTGACCGACGGATTGCTTCGCGTTCGATCCCTCCCGACCGCCTTGCGGACGCGGTTGGAAACAATCCGCAAGACCATCCCGCCGCTGCCGGTCGCAAGGCGCAGCGGAGTGAAGTCGCTCCAGCCCGCGAAGGCCTGGAACATCGACTACAACAAGTGGGAGCCGATCGAGATGTATGCCGCGTGGCCGTATCGTCTGGTCGGCGTGACGCGTCCTGAAACGCTCCAACTGGCGCGCGACACCTGGGACACCGTGCCCGAGGACCGCGCCCGGCTTTGCAAGCAGGACTACTCGTGGATGGCGAATCTGGTGAACATGGCGGCGCTGGCCTCACCGGAGAGAGCCAGGGAACGCGCGATCTACAAGATGGCAAACACCGCCGCGCCACAGGCCCGCTTTCCCGCCTTCTTCGGACCGGGCCACGACTGGCTGCCGGATTTCAACTGGGGCGGTGCGGGCATGACCGGGATCCAGGAAATGCTGCTGGCACCCGAGCCCGGATCCAACGGCAAGCTGCACCTCTTTCCGGCCTGGCCGGCGGAGTGGGATGTGGATTTCAAACTCCATGCACCGGGCAGGACCGTCGTCGAGGGAGTGTTGAAAGGTGGCAAGCTGGTGTCGCTCAAGGTCACGCCGTCAACGCGGCAAAGGGACATCGTCAACTGGCTCGGCAAGACCCCCGCGTGGGAGCCGCTCAAGCCGCGCATCTCGCTCGGTCAGGGCAAGCCGATCACCGCATCGAGCCAGTTCATCGAACCCGGCTATGACGCGAAGCTCGCCAACGACGGCGACCCGAAGACCCGCTGGGCCTCCGATTACGGCGCACGCTCGGGTTGGCTCGAGATCGACCTCGGCGGAGAAATGGAGATCGGCTCGGTCCTCGTTTCCGAGATCGAGTGGAAGGAGACCCGCAAGTTCACCATCGAGGTGAAGCAGGGAGATTCATGGAAAGAGGTGGCCAGCGGCACCACTATCGGAGCGGACAAGGAATTTCCGATCACACCGGTGAAGGCCAGCCGGGTTCGGCTCAACATTCTCGAGTCTTCAAATGCCATCAACATCAACGAATTCCAGGTCTTCCCGGTTGAGTCCCCATGAAACGTGAATCTGTGGTTCATCTCGCCCTCTGTCAAACAAGCATCCGGTTACTCGCCGCGGCGGAACCATCATCTCCGGCCCCAGGCTTGATCTATCATCCGGAGAAGGACGCCATCGCGATCCGGAACGGCGAGCGCTGGGAGAACCGCCCGCTCTACTGCCACGAGAGGTTTTCTTTCTACGGGACCGGTGAGATGCCGGGCCTGCGGGGTGAGGCGGGCATCTTCCGCTTCGGGATCGAAAGGGACGGAAAACGCCTGATGCTGGATCGTTTTTCGGAGCGGGTGATGCGTTATCGACCGGGATGGATCGAGTGGGAATGCCGCGACGAGGCGTTTCCCGGGCTCACGGTTTCACTCGCTGTCACGACGCTCGCGGACGGCAACGGAATCACCGCGCGCATCGCGTCGAAGGGTGCGAAGCCTGGAGATAAGGTGCTCTGGGCGGGTTTCACTCCGAATGCCGACAAGGGAGCTTTCTATCGGGTGAAACCCTCGGAGGGCGGATACTCCCTCGCGCCCGAACCGTCCGGGGAACTCGGTGCGGTTCTTGCCGCGTTCGGCCCGGCAGCTCCCACCTTGGAGATGTTGGCTTACGCGGATCAAGAGAACCCGGAGAAGTCGTCCAAAGCCCTTGCGGACACTCTAACAGGTGCCGGGGTTCTGGTGTCGGTTCCCTTGTCGGACCCCGCACCGCAGTCGATGGCGGTGGTCGCGGATGAAAACGATCCGCAGGCTTATGCGAAACTCGTATTGAGGAAGAAGCCCCTCGATCCCGCCTCGGTGGCGGATCCGGTGAAGGCGTTCCAGCAGGGCATGGCCCGCGCGAAGGATTTCAGCCGCAGGCTCGTGATCGATACGCCCGACCCCTACCTCAACGCGGGGGCACCGATGGCGGTGGCCGCGGCCGCAGGGATCTTCGTGAACCCGACTTTCGTGCATGGCGGCTCGCACTGGCGGCAACAACAACCCGGATGGCGCACGATGGGTGGGGCGATCTGTTTCGGCTGGCCTGACCAGATCCAGCGCGCCGTCGAGTTCTGGGGCAACCTTCAGGTGAAGGAGGACGATGGAAAACACCAGCATGCCGAATACTCGGCCAACGGCTGCCAACAGGCGGGGAACTCGCGTTTCTTCGGCAAGGGCTTCATCGACTACAAACAACCGCCGCACTACGAGTTTCAAACCCAGTTCTTCGATGAAGTCGTGCGCGCGTGGAGGGCCAGCGCGGACCCGAAGCTGGAGAAGGTGCTGCGGCCGATGTTGGAACTGCACCTGGAACGCTGCCAGGATTGTTATGATCCGGATGGCGATGGCATTTACGAAAGTTATAACAACACCTGGCCGAACGATTCCATCTGGTTCAATGGCGGCGGCACGCCCGAGCAGTCCGGCTACGTGTATTACGGCCACCTCGCCGCCGCGGACATGGCGCTCCGGGCGGGAGACAACGCGTCGGCCGCACGCCACAGGGCCACTGCGGAAAAGATCAAGGCGGCGGTCAACCGATTGTTGTGGATGCCGGAGCGCGGGCAATACGCCTCCTACGTCGAGCCATGGGGCCACAAGCGCCAGATGCCGGATGCGTGGATCTACGCCCAGCACGTGCCGATCGAGTCCGGCCTCTCCACTCCCGAACAGGCGTGGAAGGCGATGTTCTACACCGAGTGGGCGATGGAGCGCTTCAAGCTGCCCTATGGCGGCGAGATGCGGCAGACCTCGAATTTCGTGCCCGGCCAGTGGTCGATCCGCGAACTCTATCATGGGGACAACTTCGGCATGGCGCTCGGATATTTCCTCGGCGGCCAGGGTGACGAAGGATGGAACCTGCTGCGCGGTACGATGCTGGAATCGATGTATGGCGACGGCGTGCCGAAATCCGGATACAGCAACGAATCCGGCGGCTTCAACAATGTGAACCGCATCTCGCCCGGCGGACTCAGCCACCCGAACTGCGCGGTGGATTTCGCCGACATCGTGTCCGCTTACTCGCGCGCTCTCGTTGAAGGCTTGTTTGGCTACCGGCCGGACTATCCGAACGGGCTGGTCCGCATGGAGCCGGCGTTTCCGACGGCTTGGGACCACGCCTCGATCCGCACGCCGGACTTCGCGTTGGAATTCAAGGACAACACCTACAAGCTCGCCCTAACAAAATCGGCGAAGGTGCGTTTCGGTCTCCCCGTCCGCTGCGCGAAGGTGAATGGCGTCACGGTGAATGGAAAACCCGTCAAGTTCACCATCGAACCTTGGGCCTGTTATGGCATGCTGCGCGTCGATCTACCGGAAACGCGGCTCGCAGTGCTGGTGATTGATGCCAGCGGCGAATCCAGGGAACTGCCTGTCCTTTCCCGCGAGGAGACTTCGGAACAACCCGGACAACGTTTGGAAATCCAGCCGGTCCCCGGCGATGTGCCGCGTTACCAACTCACCAAGGTCCATGTGCCCGCTCCGGAGAATCCGAAGGTGCTGCGTGAAGCTCCCGAAAACTCGACATGGAAGCCCGTGGACATGACCGCAGCGTTCAATGGCGACATCCGGAGCATCTTCAAACAACGCTACGAATCCCCCCGTCCGGACCGGGTTTCCATGCGCATCGGCTACGACGGATGGAGCGCATGGACCTTCACCCACTGGGGAATCAGGACCCCGGAAGTTTCGATGGAAAAGGCCTTGGTGACCGAGAGCGCCGCCTATGATGTGGAGGATCCGGCGCTCGCCAATCCGGACAAGGCGCTGACCCTCGAAGCGTGGGTGACACCCGACGCCATGCCCGCTGAGGGCGGACGCATCCTCGACCGCAGCGTGCCCAACACCTTGGACGGATTCCTGCTGGATACCTTCCCAGGCAACTCTCTGCGCATGATCACGTCGAACGGCCAGGTGAATGCGTCCGAAGTGCTCACTCCCGGGAAAACCGTGCACGTGGCCGGGGTATATGACTCCGCCGCGCGGATCATGAAACTGTATGTCGATGGACGCGAGGTGGCCTCGCGGACCGATGGCGGCTTCCCGGCGATCCAGCGGGTCGCGCATCCGCTGCGCATCGGTCACGGCGGTCCCGGAACCTCTCCGTTCCTCGGTGCGATCCACCGGGTTGCCGTCCATGAGCGCGCTCTAACAGTCGAAGAAGTCGCCGCCCGCGCGAAAGCGGATTCACCCGTCTCGGGGCCTGCGGATTGGAAACCCGAAGGTGCGCCCGCCGGACTGAAGCGGCTCGGAAACGAAACGGACAACGACTCCCGCCTGATCCAGGGCGAGCATCTCGTCACCCCGCAGCACGCGCGTTTCCTCAAGCCGAAGCCCGTGAAGAACATCGCCTTCACATCGCTTTGGGACAACTGGCCGAAATCCATGACCGTGCCCGTGAATGCTAAGGGCGATTCCATCTGGCTCCTGGTCTCCGGCAGCACCACGCCGATGCAGTCGAAGATCGCCAACGCGGTGATTCGTTTCAAATACGCCGACGGCCTGGAGGAAACGCTCGATCTAACACCACCGGAGAACTTCTGGTCGCTCTGCGGATTCGGCCGCGTGGACTACAACTACCAACGCGACGGCTTTTCCCTGCCCAAGGTCCCGCCAGCACTAGTCCAGCTCGGCACCAATTGCCGCGCCATGGTCTATGGCTGGAAACTCAGGCCCGGCGTTGAGTTGAAGGATGTCTCCTTGGAAACATTGTCCCTCGATGCGGTCATCGGCCTCATGGGAGTGAGTGTGCTTGATCCGACATGAAGTTGCGCCCAGGCGGTGGAATCGCTTTGGTTTCGAAGATTCACTTCGCCCATCGGGCCGCATCTGGTTTTCACTGCATTCCTTATCCCTGATTCAATGAGAGTCCCATCTGGCATCCCCTCGATTCGTTTCCGCCTGTTGGCGGCCGTTTTTCTTTGCACGGGTTTTGCGAGTGCCGAAAAACCATCCGACCACGCATGGCAGGCGCAGTGGATCGGTCCGGTCTTGCCTGTTCCAGCGGACATCCAAGGCGCATCCTGGATCTGGGTGGACGAACCCGGTGTGGACGCGTTGAAAAGCGCTCCGGCAGGCGCGCGCCTCTTCCGCCGTGAGATCGAGGTGAGCGGTGGCGCGCCTGTGAAACAAGCGGTCGCTGCCTTTGCCGCCGACAATCATTTCAAAGTGACCCTCAATGGCCGGGCTATCGGCGGTGGGGACGACTGGCAGAATCCGGTGGCCCTGGACCTCACGTCCGCCCTCAAGTCCGGGCGGAATGAAATCATCGTGCAGGCGGACAACGATCCCGCGTCGGGCTCGGTGAACGCAGCGGGATTGATCGGAAAAATCCGGATCGAACAGGGTGATGGAGCGGTCAAGGAAATCGTCACCGACGCCTCGTGGAATGGCTCCGTGAATGCGACCACTGCACCATCAAAACCGGTGCGGGTGTTGGGCGGTGTGGGAACCGCCCCGTGGTCGGGGATTCGAACGACCTCCGGCGTTGCTCCGAAGAACCTTTGGACCTGTTACCGGAAAGGTTTCACGCTGTCCGAAGTGCCCAAGACGGCCATGGCGCGCATCGCCGTGGATTCGAAATACTGGCTGTGGGTCAATGGCAGGATGGCAGTGCGGGAAGGAGGGCTGAAGCGCGGACCCAACCCGCAGGACACGTATTTCGATGCCGTGGATCTCGCTCCCTATCTGAAATCAGGTGAGAACACCATTGCCGTGCTCGCGTGGTTCTGGGGCAAGGATGGCTTTTCCCACAAGAGCAGCGGCAAGCCGGGCTTCATCTTTGAGATGGAGGCGGGCGGATCCCTGATTCTAACAGACTTGTCATGGCGGACCCTGCGGCATCCGGCCTTCGGCGATGCGGGAAACACGCCGAATTTCCGGCTTGCCGAAAGTTCGGTCCACTTCGACGCGCGACTGGATCCAACGGGCTGGATGGACTCCGGGTTTGATGACCGCACATGGGCATCCGCTGTTGGATTCGGCGCTCCGCCGGCCGCCCCCTGGAATCGCCTCTGGCAGCGTGGAGTGCCGCAGTGGAAGGACTTCGGCCTGAAGGACTATATGAACGCTGCGGACCTGCCCAAGCAGGGCGGAGGACCCGCGATCAAGGCCCGGCTTCCCTACAACGCGCAGATCACGCCGTGGCTCAAGGTTACCGCCCCGGCCGGGTTGATGATCCGCGTGGGCACGGACAACACATTGAACGAAATCCTTGCCGAATACGTCACGAAGGGAGGAGATCAGGAGTTCGAAACCCCGGCCTGGATGAGCGGGCACTCGGTGGTGTATCAGATCCCGGCGGGCGTGAGGATCCTCGGGCTGAAATACCGCGAGAGCGGATTCAACACCGAGTTCACCGGCCGCTTCATCTGCGACAATCCCTTCCTAAACAAACTCGCGGAGAAATGCGAACGCACGCTCTACATCAACATGCGCGACACCTTCTTCGACTGCCCGGACCGCGAACGCGCCCAGTGGTGGGGCGACATCGTCATCCAGCTCGCCCAGGTGTTCCGCACCTTCGACACCCGAAGCCATTCGCTGATCCGCAAGTGCATGTACAACCTCTGCAACTGGCAGCGCCCCAGCAAGACGATGTTCGCGCCAATCCCGGCAGGAAACTGGGACAAGGAGCTGCCGCAGCAGATCCTCGCGAGCGTGGGGCAATACGGATTCTGGACCTACTATCTGCACACCGGTGACAAGGAGACGGTCGCAGACCTCTATCCGCATGTCCGTGATTACCTCTCGATCTGGCAGACCGACGGTGATGGGCTCATCGTCCACCGTTCCGGGGAAAACGGCTGGGACTGGGCGGACTGGGGCCAGAACGTGGACATCCGCGTGCTCGACCAGGCGTGGTTCTGTCTCGCACTCGAAGGGGCCGCGAACCTGGCCGGAGTTCTCGGCAAAACGGAAGAAGCCGCGGCCTATCGGAAGCAACGCGCGTCCGTCATCGCCGCGACCAATGCGAAGTTCTGGAACGGCAGCGCTTACCGGGATCCGGGTTACAAGGGGGCCACCGACGACCGCGCGCAGGGCATGGCCGTGGTTTCCGGCATCGCCGGTCCCGACAAGTATCCGGCGATCAAACAAATCCTCGCCGGCAGCTTCCACGCCAGCCCCTACATCGAGAAATACGTCCTCGAATCGCTGTTCGTCATGAACGAACCCACGGCGGCGCTCCAACGGATGCAGTCGCGTTACAAGGAGATGGTGGAGAGCGAAACCAGCACGCTCTGGGAGCTCTTCAGCCGCGACGGCACGCTGAACCATGCCTGGACCGGAGGCCCGCTCACGCTGATGCATGAATACGTCGCCGGTGTTTCTCCCACATCACCGGGATATGGCACCTATCAGGTGAAACCACGGCTCGGCGGACTCACGAAGGTGGACGTCGGGTTCGATTCGGTGAAAGGCAGGATCGAACTGAAGATGGCCAGGAAGGCGGACAGTTTCAACCTCGCGCTCGAATCCCCGGAAGGCACCAAGGCCACGGTTTGCATTCCCGTTGCGGAGTTCGGACTCAAGGCCGTCCGTGTGCGCGGGACGACAGTCTGGTTGAACGGCAGGCAAACCGGATCCGTGGCCGGCCTCACCTCCGGTCCTCAACTGGACGGTCACGCGGTGTTCATCGTCGATCCCGGTCAATGGCAGTTCGAAGCGCGCTGATAGAAGATCCATTCCCATGAAGTCCATCTCATCCATGATCGTTTCCCCGTGGCTCATTTCATTGAGCTGCGCGGCAGGCCTGATGACCGGCGCACTGGCGTCAGCTGACGATCTAACCAAGGAAGCCGAGACCCACGGCGACCGCTCGCCTGCGGACGCCTACGGTGGCAACCGCAAAGTCGAACAACCGCTCACGCCGGATGAAGCGAAGGTTCCTTATCTGATTCCGGACGGGATCGCCCCGGGTCCTTTCTCAGCAGACTGGAAATCGTTCACGCCGGAGAAACTCAAGCACGAGCCGGATTGGTGGCGCGAGGCGAAGATCGGTGTCTGGTTCCACTGGGGGCCGCAGTCGATGGGGCGCAACGGCGATTGGTATGCACGTTTCCTCTATCAGCAGCCGCCGGAGGGCCGCAAGGGTCGCGCGAACAACCGCTGGATGTATGACCAGCACCTCAAGCAATACGGCCACCCCTCGGAGTTCGGCTACATGGATGTCTTGAACGCGTGGAAGGCGCCGAATTTCGATCCGGCGAAGTTGATGAAACTCTATGCCGAGTCCGGCGCACGTTATATCCTTGTGCAAGGCGCGCACCACGACAACTTCGACCTCTGGAACTCGAAGTTCCAGCCATGGAACTCGGTCAACGTGGGTCCGAAGCGTGACATCGTCGGCGAGTTGTTCACCGAGGCCCGCAAATACAAGTTCCGCACCGGCATGGCATTCCACGCCGACTACTCGCTGTGGTGGTTCCAACCCGCGTTCGGCGCGGACAAGACCGGCCCCAGGACGGGAGTGCCCTACGATGCCGCCACCCGCACCAAGGAAAACGGCAAGGGCAAGTGGTGGGACGGTCTTGATCCGAAGGACCTCTACGGCATCGACCTCCAAGCCGAGGCACTTCCCGATCAAAACATCCGCAATGGGTTCTTCACCCCGGTGCGCGACATCTTCGTGCATCCGGAAACCCGCGCCTTCGCCAGGGAATACACGCTCAAATGGTTCCACCGTGTGAAGCAGTTCGTGGACGACTACGATCCGGACATGCTCTACACCGACGGCACCGAACCCTTCACCGGTCACGGCACGGCCAAGGGTGTGATCAGCGATGCCACGGTGAAGGTGGTCGCCCACATGTACAACAAACGCGCGGCGAAAAACGGCGGCACGGTGGATTGCATGGCAGTCATCAAGGGCGGCCCGCGGATCACGGGCATCGCGGCTCCCCACGAGAACGGCTACACCGGCCCCATCAAGCGCGACCCCTGGGTCTGGGAGAACACCGTCGGCGAATGGTTCTTCGAGGACAACACGCTCTACGATAGCCGTAGTATGATCTTCCAGATGATCGAGGCCATCTCGCGCGACGGAAATTTCAACCTCAACATCGGCCTCACGCCCGAGGGCGATCTCGAGCCCGGCGGCGTAAGGATGTGGCAGGACTTCGGCGAGTTCACCCGCCGCAATGCCGCCGCGATCTACGGCAGCAGTGCGTGGAAGATCATCGGCGAGGATGCATCGGTCGGAAAGGTGGACGCCGGAAAGGATGTCATCGCCCAGGTCCGCTCGCTGCTGGCGGACGGAAAACGCGAAATCGTCGTGAGCGTGCAGAACCTCGGTGGCGACCCCGCGCCGGGAGTTCCGAAATCTCTAACAGTGAAATACAGGATCAACGGCAGGATCGCGACGATCACTCGCGCGGAGAATGAAACGCTGGTCATCGCAGGCGGAGGCTCGCTTGAGATTCTGGACGCCCGTTTCGGCCCTGGCACCACTGCTTCGATTCCCCGCGCCTTTCCGTCGGGGCCGATTGTCAAGGAACACGCCGATGCCGCCATGGCCACGACCGATGTGCGATTCACGCAGGGCAAGGACGGAGCGGTCTATGCCTTCATCCTGGCGGTGCCAAAGGCGGGCGCTACCCTGAAGATCCATTCGCTTGGCAAGGCCGCCAATCTGCTTGATCGGCCGGTCCGGTCCGTTTCCCTGCTGGGTGGCAAACCTGGTCTTCGCTGGGAGCAGGAGGACGATGCCTTGGTCGTGCACCATCCGGACGCCGCTGGATTTCCTTTCGCCATGGTTTACCGCATTGAGTGAACATCGCCGACTGGGGTCGGATGAGAGGAAAAAGTGTAAGGGATTCCTGGGGGCTTCCAGGGTCCTTTGCCGGGATTCAGAGCATGGTCGGTTGGTCGCAGGTCGATCCCAGGAGCCCCGTTCGTTCAGGCGCAATCGCCAGATCTGTCGGAAAAGTACATGATTTTTCGTCTTCAATCCATGGCTTTTTGAGGCCTCCGGTTGCTAGATTCTCAAACAGTCTGCCGATTCTGAACCTTTCGGGGTTCGGCGATGCGGAGAAGAATCAACCCAAATCCATCCACGTTCCTCATGAAAAACCCTCACAAATCCGGTCGCTTTGCATTCATCGCGAAACTGCTGGGACTCATCGCCCTCACTCTGCCGGCGGTCGCTGACACGATTTACTTCGATGATTTCAACGACCAGCAGAACATCAATAGCGGTGGTGCCTACACCCAGACCCTTGCCGGTTCGGTGCCAACCACCCGCAGCGGAACCTTCGGCAGCAGCACATCGGCTGTTTGGGGTAGCGGTGCTGAAGTTGGTGGCTGGGGTCAGCGTTCCTATGCCAACAGCGGCGTCGCGACGCCCACCAGCAGCAACTTCCTCCCTTTTGCGCCGGATCCCAACCGAATATATAAGCTCGAGATGACCGTCGACACGACGCCTCTCGGTGGCGCGGGTGCCGGCTCATGGGGTGAATCGTGGTTCGCAGTGGGCTTCACTGGCAGCCAGCACAACTGGAATGGAGCCGATGGAGACACCATCGACACAGCCCATCTGGTCCGTTTCAAATCCAACACGGTGACCACGATCACTTACACGCGCAGCGGAGCGGATTTGGCCGCCGCCGGTATCAATTATGTCGGCTGGGTCACGGACAGGCCCGGCTTCGTCAACATGAACTCGGTCACCCAGGTGAAGATCGACAACTTCTCGCTCACCTCGACCGAGATCAATCGCACCGTCACTTATGACGGCAACGGCAGCGATGGCGGCGCAGTCCCGACCGACGGAAGCAGTCCCTACACCTGGGGCGGCACCGCCACCGTCGTGGGCGCGGGCACCATGACCCGCACCGGCTTCAACTTCCAGTCCTGGAACACTGCGGCTGACGGCAGCGGCACAAGCTACGAACCCAACGATACCTTCACCATCTACGACAACACCACGCTCTATGCCAAATGGCTTGCGGTCGGAAGCTACACGCTGACCTACAGTGGCAATGGCAATACCGCCGGATCCATTCCAGTGGATGCGAGCAGCCCTTACAATGGCGGTTCCACCGTGACCGTGCTGGGTAATTCAGGATCGCTCAGCAGGAACAGTTTCACCTTCAATGGCTGGAACACCGCAGCGGATGGCAGCGGCACCTCCTACAGTCCGAACGACACCTTCACGATCGGCGCGAACACTACGCTTTTCGCGCGCTGGACTCCTGGCCCGGATTACATCTGGAACAACGGTGAACTCTCCAACTCGTGGAACACGGACGCGATCGATGCGAATTGGAGCGGTGCCACTTGGAGCAACTCCGCCACCCACAATGCCTACTTCACCACCGGCGGCGGCAGCGTGTATCTGGACTCCAGCATCGTTGCCAATGCCGTGAATGTCGGCAGTGCGGGGGCCAATTTCTCCAGTTTCGGCCTGTTGGAAGGTCTGGCAGGCGACGGTCTGAGCGCCACCAGTTTGACTGTCCAGGGCTCCAGTTCCAACGGCGGCAGCTACGGCTCCAACCCGACCCTCACCGTGAATTCCGCCGTCAACCTCAGCGGCGACGCCGCGATCGGTCGTGCCAATCTGGCCATCACCGGCGGCACCTTCACCGCCAACCGGATCATCTCTGCGTCGGCCAGTCCCGATTGGGCCCGCCTCGTGGTTTCAGGCGGCACCGTCACTGCCACCAACGGTGTGGATGGCTCGGTCAACACCGGAGCCACTTTCGCCATCGACCTCAACGGGGGCGAACTGCAGACCCCTTCCATCCGGGTCGCAGATCGCGAGATAGGAAATAACAACTACGCTTGGCTCACCTTCAATGGTGGAATCATCAAGGCCATCGGCGCGGACAACGCGGACTTCATCACAACCTACGGCGGTGGCCAGACCACCTTCGTCGCGGGGGGCGGTGCCATCATCGACACGAACGGTCGCAACATCGGCCTCACCATCAACATGGTCCGCAGTGGCAGCAGCACAGGCGGCCTCACCAAAAATGGTTCGGGCAATCTCAACCTTGCGGGTCTTGTTTACAATTACCTCGGAAACACCTTGGTCAATGACGGCGCGCTGACCGTGAGCAGCGTCAGCTCGATGGAGTTCTTCCCGTCCACCAACGGCATCACCAACTCCGTCTCTGCCGGCAGCACCACGGCCAGCCTTTCCTTCCTCGGCAAGGTCTATCTCAATCTTGGCGCTGCGGATGCCACCGGCGGCAACACCTGGAATCTCTTCAACCTCGCGAGCTTCACCCCCACTCCCGTGCTGACACCCACCCTGGTCGACAGCACCCTCGGTGCCTTCAGCCCAGCTGCGACTCCAGGCGTCTGGGAACTTCCCGTCACCGGTGCCAAGTGGGTTTTCTCGGCAACCACTGGCAACCTCGCCTACGTGGTCAACGCGACACCTTACGAAACCTGGGGCTCCCTCTATGGTCTCGCCGCCGGCAGCGAGGGTGGCGACCTTGATGCCGATGGACTGACCAACTTCCAGGAATACGCCTTCGGCCTGATTCCCAACAGCGGCTCTTCCGTCAATCCCATTGCCGTCTTGCTCGACAAAGCCACCGGCAAATTCCGCTACACCCGCAGGGCGACTCCTTCCTCCACGGGCCTGGCCTATACGGTCTGGACCTCGACCGACCTCACCAACTGGACGGAAGACACCGGAGCCACCTCATCGCAGACGGTGACTGGAACGGTCGATGAGGTCGAAACCGTGGAAGCAACGATCAGCGGCACCCTTCCGCTCACCCAACCCAAGCTCTTCATCCAGGTTCGCGCCAACTGAGGTCCTGTCCCATCCCGACCCCAACTCCACAACACAGACCCCATCATGAATTTCAGAAACACCATCGCTGCGGCATCCTCTGCCGTCATGGCGGTCAGCGCATCCCATGGCGCAACCATCATCTATTTTGATAACTTCAACGACCAGCAGAATGTCAATAGTGGCGGGCCCTACACCCAGACATTGTCAACCACCATCCCGACCATCCGGAATGGAGTCCTTGGAGGCAGCTCCAGCGCCACCTGGCAGGCCGGCGTCGAAAGCAACGGCTGGGGCCAGCGTGACTATGCCGACAGCAATGTCGCGACTCCCACCAGCAGCAACTTCCTGCCGTTCACGCCCGACATCACCCAGATCTATACGGTTCAGATGACGGTCGATACCACCCCGCTCGTCGGCGCTGACCCGGGCGGCACGAGTTCCTGGTTTACTGTTGGTTTCACCAGCAGCCAACACAACTGGAATGGAGTCGATGGATCCACCATCAACACTGCTGACTTGGTGCGGTTCTACTCCAACGCGGTCACCACCATCACCTACACGGTGAGTGGTGTCGACCTTGCGGCGGCTGGAGTCCAGTATGTTGGCTGGATCACGGACAATCCCGGCGTTGTGAACCTCAATCCATTCAACCAGCAGGTCAGGATCGACAACTTCAGCCTTACCGCCGTCCCCGAACCTGGTTCCGCCCTCCTCGGCAGCTTCGGCGCTCTCGCCCTGCTGCGGCGGAGACGGTGAAGAGACATTGAAAATTCGACATGAAAGATTGGGAATAGGCGAAAGCGTCGTGCGCTCGATCTCCCACCACCCTAATAACATATCACCCATCTCCCAAAGCAAAGCTTTGCCTCTAAAGGGGCAATCCAAGGACGGGGCACGGTAAGGGTTTCCGTGCCCCATCTGCTTTCTGATCGAATTGCATTCGCCAAATGAAATCATCCAAACCCCGGAGTTCGAAAGCGCCCATGTGGTGGGCCGCGCCACCCACACTGCTTAGTCGCATTGGTGATGGGATGGTTCTGTTCCTTCTTGGAGGGGCATTCGCCGCCATCCCGATCGCACGGGGAGCGGATCTTGTTTGGAACAACGGTGCCGGAACCGAACTGTGGAATGCCACCGACACGAACTGGTCCGGAGCCGCATGGATCCACTCGCCATCGAGCAACGCGTTCTTCTCCACGGTCGGCGGCACGGTCGGCCTCGGTGAGCCGGTCACCGCCGGTGCCGTGACACTCGGAGGCACCGGCTACAACGCGCCAAGCACCACTCTTATCGGTGGCAGCCTAAGCGCCGCGAGCCTGACCATTCAAGGCAGGGCGATCAACAACGGCAACTACCCCGCCAATCCAACACTCACTCTCGCGGTGCCCACCGTCTCGATCACGGGCAACATCGCGGTTGGCCGGGCGAACCTCGTCGTTTCCAGCGGCACGGTGACGGCCGACAGGATCACCAGCGCCGCAGCCAGCGCCGATTGGGCGCGGCTGGTCATTTCCGGTGGCACGGTCACCGCGACGAACGGCATCGACGGCTCGACCCACGGCAGCGTCACCTTCGCCATCGACCTGAACGGCGGCACGCTGCGCGCGCCGTCGATCCGCGTCGCCGACCGTGAGTTTGGCATCCACAACGACGCCTGGCTCACCTTCAACGGTGGCACGCTGAAACCCACCGCCGACAACCCGCATTTCATCACGCTCTACGGCGGAAGCCAGAACGCCTACATCGGCACGGGCGGAGCCGTCATCGATACCGACGGCCACGACATCGGCATCCAGGCCAACCTGCGGGCCTCCGGCGACGGTGGCTTGACCAAGGCGGGGCCGGGCACCTTGACGCTCTCCGGGCAGAACAGCTACCTCGGGACCACCCGCGTCGAGGCCGGCGTGCTGTCGATTGCCACTCCATCCGCCCTGCCTCCCGCCGGTCTGGTGGAGATCGCCAGCGGCGCGATCCTGCATCTGAACTATCCCGGAAACATCCCGATCCGGAGCTTGCGCTTGAACGGCGTCACCCTGCCGGAAGGCGTTTACGGCGCGGCCACGCATCCCGCCTCTTTCACCGGCAGCGGGCAGTTGGTCGTTCCTCCGCCTTTCTCCAACGCGCTGGCCGGCGCCTCCAGCGATGGCATTTCAAATTTCCGCCGGATGAAATACGGCCTCTTCGTCCACTACGTCTGGGGCGGCAGTGCCTACACCGTCACGGTCAATGCCGACGGCAGCAAACCCGCCGGACTGGATGATCTGGCGAACCGCTTAAATGCCCCGCGCTTTGCCGAAGACATGGCCCGGATGCAGGTCGAATACGTCGTTTTCACCGCCTGGCACGCCAACATCAATTGCCTCTGGCCCAGCGCCGCCATGGATCGCTGGCTGACCGGTCACACCACGCAGCGTGACATGCTGGGCGACATGATCGATGCCGTGAAAGCCAGGGGCATCCGGGTGCTGCTCTACACGCATCCCCGCGACGGCCATGACCTCAGCCAGCCCGACCAGGTGGCCACCGGTTGGGGCGGACCCGGCAGTGGCGCGGATCCGAATTGGAACCTGTTCGACCGCCGGAAATGGAACGATTTCATCAATGAAATCTACGGCGAACTGGTGGACCGTTACGGCAGCCGCATCGACGGGCTCTATCTCGATGAAGGCAGCGCCGCGGGCGACAGCTACCGGGTGGTCGACTACCCGCGCCTGCGGCAGACCATCAAGAGTCGCAACCCGGATCTGCTCATGATCCAGAACAACTACGGCAACCTCTACAGTTGCGACGTCGGAGATCAGGAAATCTATGGCGGCCATTATGGTGGCCCCTACGACGCGGCCTCGAACCCGAACACCTGGCCTGCCAGCGCGAATCCGATGTCCATGGTAATGGGAAGCATCTTCTGGGCATCCCAACCGGCGGGAAATTGGGTGGTGCCATACAATCCGTCCGCGATGTTCCGCATGACGGTCTTGCGGGCCAGCGTTAATTCGAACACCGGCGGTGGCGTCAAATGGGCTGCTGGTCCCTATGCGGGCGGCGGCTGGGAAACCGGCGTGCTCTCCACCATGGAGCAAGTCGGCGCGCTCATCCAACCGGTCCGCCGTTCGATCTGCAACACGCTGCCCAGCCAGTCGTGGATCACGCCCGCCAATGCCAGCATCAACAGCCTCGCCAACGGCATCGTCGCCACGCGCTCGCCGGACGACGGCACCGAGTTCATCCACGTGCTGACTCCGCCGGCGACCAACTCGATCACCCTTCCCGCCCCGGCGGATGGCCGCGGCTATGCTTCTGCGTCCCTGCTGGCCAGCGGACATCCTGTGACGCTTGTCCGCAATCCCAACGCATCCCTGACGCTCACCCTGCAAGCCGGAGATGTCTGGGACGCCAACAACACGGTCATCGCCCTGACGCCGGTCACCGTCACGTGGAATGGCAACGGCAACGACGCCGGACCCGGCACCGCCGCCTGGTCGGACTCGGTGGACCACTTCACCGGCGGCCTGCCGGTCAGCACGCGCTTCCGCCCCGGCGACAACGTGGACTTCTCCTTTCCGGGCGCGCCCACCGCCATCCCGTGGACGTCGAACTTCGCCGTCGGTGATCTTCGTTTCGCGGGCAAGGACCATCAGATTCAACCGTCCGGCACGCCCACCCTCACACTCGCCGGCGGCCGGATCGATGTGGCGGATGGAATCACTGCATCGTTCGAGGAAACCGGACCCGGCGGACCGCTCAAACTGGCCGGGAACTCCGGACTCACCAAAACCGGCGGCGGCACGCTGGAACTCGACCTGCCATCCCAAGTGACCGGCAGCACGGTGCTCAAGAGTGGCGTGGTCGCCGTCCGCAGTGGGGCGCTCGGTGGCGGGGGTAGCATCGTTTTCAATGGCGGAACCCTGCGCCTGTTAGACGGAAATACCGACGACCTCTCCGGCCGCATCCGCCACAGCCAAGCTCCGGTGAAAATCGACACCGCCGGCAACGACGTCGTCTGGGCCACCCCGCTCCAAGCCAGCAACACCGGCGGCTTGCTCAAACTCGGCAGCGGCACTCTCTCACTCATCGGCGGTGCGACCGATGCCTCTCGACAGGTTACCATCGAATCCGGCGCGCTCAAACTCTTGCCCGCCAGCACCGGCGGCGTGACCGTTCCCAATCCCGGATTCGAAACTCCCGCCTACCTTCCCAATGCCTGGACATACAATCCGGCCGGAACAGGCTGGACCTTCAGCACATCGGCCGGCACCGCCTCCAACAATTCGCCATGGGTCCGCACCTCGCCGGAGGGCGTGCAGGTCGCCTTCCTGCAAAACAACGGCACGATGAGCGCGGAAGTCACCGCCAGCGCTGACGGACACTACCGGCTTTCGTTCCTCGCGGCCAACCGCCCCGACTATCCGGCCACCGGCC
Source organism: Verrucomicrobiaceae bacterium (assembly GCA_027485995.1). Taxonomy (GTDB): domain Bacteria; phylum Verrucomicrobiota; class Verrucomicrobiia; order Verrucomicrobiales; family Akkermansiaceae; genus Luteolibacter. The sequence goes on along the minus strand of JAIXPW010000011.1, from coordinate 27,719 downwards.
TGGTCGTCATGCTGGATGGCGTGCGGCTCGTTGTCTATCAGCCCGGCCAGATCGGAAGCGGCGGGGACTTCAACCGCTTCGAGCTTCCCGCCGTCCGGATCACAGCCGGCACCCACACGCTCGTCTTCCAAGCCCAACAGAACGGCCCGGACAGCGACACGATCATCGACGACATCGGCTTCACCGGTGCCGAAGCCGGGGCCCTTTCCAATGGCACGAATCTCGCCCTGACAGGATCGGGTTCGATCTTCGATCCAGGCCCATCCACGGTGACGCTCGAATCCTTGGGGGGAGTCGTGGGAAGCTCGGTTCATCTGGACGGCACCAGTTTGCTCATCAGCGGAAACGATCATGAGGCCACGTTCGCCGGAACTCTGGAAGGCAGCGGATCGGTCACGGTCAATGGCACGCTTCGCATCGTAGGCGATGCCGCTCTCAGTTTCACCGGAGCCTTCACCAACAACGGCATCCTCGACCTCATGACTTGGAAAGGCACCTTGCCAACCGGTTTCATCAACAACGGCATCGTGCTTGATCGAAGCAAGGTCCGGGTGAGTTCCATCCTTCAATCAGGAAACTCCTTCACGGTGAAAATCGCCGGATACACCGGCCACAACTATCAACTCCAGCGCAGCGATGATCTTTCTGGGCCCTGGCAGAATCTTGGCTCCCCGCAGCCCGGTGCCGGGGCGGAGCTGATCTTCACTGATCCCGCTGACTTGGCATCGCCACATCGCTTCTACCGCATCGCAGTCAGTCCCTGACCACTGGATTTTCAATCATTGCAGCCACTCATGAATAAGACCAGGACACTCTTCCTCCTCGCCGGAGCGATTGCTTCGTTTGGCGGTTCGTCGCCTGTTAGCGCTGCCGACATCGCAGGGGGCAACGGCGGTTTTGAGACCAACAATGCCAACGCCGTTGCACCTGTTGCCACCGGCTATTGGTTCGCCAATCAGGTTTCCATCCCCGGCTGGTCCTTCAACAACACCGCGCGCTGGTTCCAGTCCTCGACCGCCGGTTTCGGGGCGACTCGCAGCGGCTACTTCGCCTTGAACCTCTGCAGCGCCGGCAACGCCTACAACGCCAACACCCAGCTCACGGGCCTTGTCAGCGGTCAGTCCTATCGCGTTTCATTTTATGCCTCGCGGCGAAATTTGACAACATCGGGCGATACGCTATCCGCCAGCGTGGATACCAGTGGCGCGCCGACGGCGAAGAACGTCACCTTCGCCGAGCTTCCAGCGGTTGGCAGTGGGAATACCGATGTCAGTTATGCGTTACAAACGCTGGACTTCACCGCGACCGCCACCACGCACACCTTGAGCGTTACTGCCAATTCCTATTATGGCTTCATGCTCGATGATTTCACGATCAGCGAAGTCGTGATTCCTCCCTCACCACCAGCGGTCGCGGGCGGCAACGGCGGATTTGAAACCAACAACGCGCCCTCCGTCACATCGGCTGCCACCGGGTATTGGCTTGCCAATCAGGTTTCCATCCCCGGGTGGTCCTTCACCAATACCGCGCGCTGGTTCATGTCCTCCGCATCCACTTTCGGTGCGCCGCGCGGCGGTTCCTACGCGCTGAACATCTGCAGCGCCGGCAATACCTACAGCGCCACCGCTCAACTCAGCGGCTTGGTCAGCGGTTCGTCCTATCGCGTTTCATTTTATGCATCGCGGAGAAATCTGACGACAGCGGGTGATTCACTCACTGCCAGCGTGAATACCAGCGGCGCTCCGACGGCGAAGAATGTCGCCTTCGCCGAACTCCCTGCGGTTGGCAGCAACAACACCGATGTCAACTACGCACTGCAAACGCTGGACTTCACCGCGACCTCCGCGACCCACACGCTGAGCATCGCCGCCAATTCCTACTTCGGCTTCATGCTCGATGATTTTTCGATCAGTGAAATCGTGATCCCGCCGTCGCCTCCGGGCACCTTGGCGGATTACAACGAAGTCTGGACCACCCCGAGCACCTACTCATGGGAATCGATGCCGCTCGGCAATGGCGAAACCACGCTCAACCTCTGGGTCGAGGGAAATGGAGACCTGTTGTTCTACATCGGCCGCTCGGACGCCGAGAGCGAAGGCAACACCAACATCAAGCTCGGTCGCGTGCGGGTGAAACTCTCGCCCAATCCTTTCGCCACCGGACAACCATTCAACCAAACGCTCGATCTGGCCACCGGCCGCATCCTCATCACGGCGGGAAATCCCGGCAGCCAGACGCGTCTGCAAGCCTGGGTGGACGCGAACCATCCCGTCATCCGCGTTACGGGCGACAGCGATGCTCCGGTTTCGGTCGAGGCATCCTACGAGATGGACCTGCGCACGCTGAATACCGCCACGGCCATCGCGGACGGGCACCAGGGCGACTATGTTCTCAACGATGGGGTGAATGCCATCACCTGGTATCACCGCAACCGCGCCTCCGCGTTTTACAACAATCTCACTTCCGAAGGGCTCACCAACTCGCTTGCCACCATGCAGGATCCGATCATGAACCGCACTTTCGGCGGCCGGATGAGCGGTGTCGGCATGACCCGCAGCGGCGCGCAGAAGCTTGTTCGAAACAGCACCACCAGCATCGACCTGGCCATCGACGTCCAAGCCGGCGTCTATCCGACCAGCAGCAATTGGAAGACCGCTCTCGAAGCGTTGGCCACCGCACGGGCCGCACGGAATGCCGCTGGTGATCTTACCGCGCACCGGAACTGGTGGACCGCATTCTGGAACCGCAGTTACCTCCACCTCGGCGGCAGCAACAACCAGCCCCGTCTCATCTCGAAGTACTACGCCCACCAGAGATTCATCAACGCCTGCACCACCCGCGGCGAGTATCCCACACCGTTCAACGGCTCAACGCTGACCATGGACCGCCCGGTCGGTTATCCGAGCTTCTTCGGCATCAGCGCCAATGCCCAGAATGCCGATTACCGCGATTGGAACGGGAACCGTCTCTTCTGGCAGAACACCCGGCACATCTATTGGCCGATGCTCACCAGCGGCGACTACGACATGACCGAACAAATCTCCCGCTACTGCCGCACCATCCTGCCACTCTGCCGCGAGCGCGCCATGGCCCACGAAAACAATCCCGGCATGCTGCTCTACGAGGGCACCGGTGTCGGTGGGGACTGCGTTTTCGGCAGGAGCATCCCTGAGCACCTGACCGAGCACCGCGGCGGCATGACCGACCTGGCGATTCTGCTGGCTGATATCTACGACCACACGCGCGACCAAACGCTCTTCACCGACACCTATCAGCCCTGGGCCGATGCGGTCGTGACCTTCTTCGAGCACAAATTCCCCAATCGCGATGCCCAAGGCAGAATTCTGCTGGCCCCGTCCGCTGCGGTGGAAACCTACAAGAATTCGACCAATTCCGCGCCTGAGGTTGGACCGCTGCGCCGCATCCTCTCCGACCTGCTCCGGCTCGATCCGGGCACGCTCACGCCCGCCCAGCGCAGTCGTTATCAAGCCCTGCTGGCAAGCATGCCGCAGCCGCCTCTGAAAACCGTGCTCAACCAGCCGATGCTCGGCGTCTATCAGACCGGCGACGCCGGGCGAGATATGATTGAGACTCCATCCCTCTACAGCGTGTGGCCCGCCCGCGAGGCTGGCCTCGGCAGACTCTCGCTCCTCGCTGCGGGCCGTCGTGACCATGGCACGCGCATGGTCACCTTCGACGGCACGCCGGGTAGCTCCTCCGAATCCGGGGGCTGGCTTTACACCCCGACAGTGGCCGCTCAACTCAACCTGCCGCAGCAGGCGAAATTCCACGCCCTGCGCAATTTCCTCGAGCCGATCCCCAGCACCGTAGGCATCGGCTCCCAAACCATCTCCAATCCCTATCCCGGCAAGCCGCGCTTCCATGCGTTCTGGGAGAGCCGCTTCGATTACATCCCGGACCAATGCCACGGCGGCTCCACCATTCACGGTTTCGAAAACATGATCGTCCAATCCCAAGGCGACAAGATCTACCTCTTCCCCGCCTGGCCGGAAGAATGGGATGTGAATTTCAAGGTGCATGCCGCGCAAAACACCGTGCTCGAAGGCGTCTATCGGAACGGCGTGCTGCAAGCGCTCACCGTGACTCCGTCCTCGCGTGCTGCGGATGTAATCAACATGGCCACCGCCGCCAACCGCGTCCGTGGCATTGTCGGCACTTGTGTTGCAGATACCAATTACCTGTTAGGCTTGCCTGCGATGCGTGACGGTTTGCCCGCCGTGGTCGCCGCCACCGCTTCTCCGGTCACAGGCTCATGGTTTTCCCAATACGGCACCACGCTGAATGGAGGTCTGGCAGGTCCCTTTGTCGCCGGCGACTGGGGTGGCAGCATGGCCAAGGGGAATTCGATCCATCTCCACATCCTCGAATGGCCCGGTGAAACGCTGACCCTGCCCCCACTTGCGCTCGGCCGTCAGATCGTAGGCAACACCGTTCTCACCGGCGGCACCGCCATCGTCACGCAATCCGCCACGGGAGTTGCCATCACTCTACCTGCTGCCGATCGCGATCCGATCGACACCATCATCCGACTTGATCTCAACGGCAGCGCCGAGGCACTCGCCCGCCATCAACCCTACATCGGTTCCACCACCAGCGGCATGACCGCCAGCGCCAGTGCTGCAAGTGGCGGATACGAAGCTGCCAAGGCCTGCGATGCCGATGCCGCCACCTCCTGGCGTCACGGCGCGGGCTCCGGCACGCTTACCATTCCATTCGCAAGCCCGCGCAACCTCAACCGGATCGACGTCCAGTTCGACAACGGAGCTTCGGTTTCCGGCCAGAACATCAGCGTCACGCTGGAAGCTCAAAGCCCGTCCGGAAGCTGGTCCACGCTCTGGACCGGCACGTCCTACACCCAGATCCTCAGCCGCCCGCTCGAACCCGTCCAGGCCACGGCCATCCGTCTCACCACCGATGCGCAGGGGGTTCGCCAGATGGACGCCTTCGTCGAGCCTCCGCCCTACACCCGCAGCGATGACGGCAGCACGGGAAGCACAACGATTGAGGTGCCCACCTATGACGCCCTGTTCCGCGAGTCGCTGACCGGACGATCGGATCTCGTGAAAACCGGCTCCGGCACGCTCTCCTTGATCGACGCCGCCACGCATTCCGGAGCCACGCGCATTGTGGGCGGCACGCTCTTGCTCCACCCGCCGCTCAGCGCGCCCACTCCCGGATTTGCCCGACGTTTCGACGCCTCCACGCTCGCCTTGTCCAATGGGGCCACCGTCCCGCAGTGGAACGACCTGAGTTCTAACAGCGCCCATGCCACAGCTCAAACCGGACGTCCACCGACCTTCATCGCCAACGCGCTCAACGGTCGCGGAGTGCTCAGATTCACCGGCAGCGCCGCCAACACCAGCCAGAGCCTCAACTTCACCCGCGACTCCTCCATCCGCACTGTTTTCTCGATCTTCCGTGGGGCGAGCTTCCTCATCACCGACAGGGATGCGTGCCATTACCATCGGCCCGACGACACCAATGCGGCCTCACCGATCTGGGCTCCGGCGGCCAACGGATGGAACAGTCCCTACGTGCTCAATGGCAAGACCTGGGTCAACGGCACGCAGGTGGATGGCAGCACCTCACCCTTGCCCACGTCTTCCAACAGCGGCTTCAACCTGATCACTGTGTCCACCGCCGGTCCCACCTGGGCGGACGGCTTCAACCGCGATCGCATCTATCACGCCGGCAATCAGGATCAGGCGGAAGTGATTCTCTATGACAACACCCTAGCCGATATCCAGCGCCTCGGCACCGAGCGCTACTTGCGCAGCAAGTGGTTCGGCGAAGCGCCGGTGACCCGCATCCTGCCTGCAGCGACCGCGCTTTCGGTGGAAAACACCGCCACGTTCGATCTCAACGGCGCGAGCCAGACGGTCGCCTCGCTCGCCCTCTCGCCCGGTGCGATCGTCAACCTCAACGGCGGCAGCCTCACCATCGCGGGCAGTTCCGGAAGCGCTGTCATTCAGGGCTCAATCACCGGTAGCGGTTCCCTGAACAATGCAGGCACGCTGCGTCTAGTGGGAGATGCGTCACTCTCATTCACCGGCACCTTCACCAACACCGGTGTGCTTGACCTCATGACATGGAAGGGTGCGCTGCCCGCCGGATTCATCAACAACGGCATCGTGCTCGACCGCAGCAATGTCCGGGTGAACTCCTTTCTCAAATCGGGAAACTCCTTCACGGTGAGAATCACCGGATACACCGGCCACAACTATCAACTCCAGCGCTGTGATGATCTATCGGGTCCATGGCAAAACATCGGCTCCGCACAGCCTGGAAGCGGGGCGGAACTGGAGTTCATCGACGCCACCGGCGTGAGTCAGCCCCGCCGTTTCTATCGGATTTCGGTGAACCCATGAATCGTCCGGGGTGTGAATCTACCGCACCTCAAATCCATCGAATGAAACCAACTTCCACGGCCTGCATGATTCCAGCAATCATCCGTCTCCTGCTTGCAGCAAGGCTTGCAACCCTTGCGCTGGCCGGGACGATTTATTTCGACGACTTCAACGATCGGCAGAACATCAACCAGGGGACGCCTTACACCCAGTCGCTCGCAGGATCGGTTCCGACAACGCGCAGCGGAGCTTTCGGTGGAAGCTCCGTCGCCACTTGGCTCGCTGCCGTGGAAACCGGCGGCTGGGGCCAGCGCAGTTATGCCAACAACGGTGTGGCGACTCCCACCAGCAGCAACTTCCTTCCTCTTACTCCGGTCGCCAGCCAGAACTACACGATCGAGGCGACGATCGACACCACCGCTCTCGCCGGTGCCGATCCAGGTGGCACCAGTTCCTGGTTCACTCTCGGTTTCACCAGCAGCCAGCACAACTGGAACGGTGCCGATGCGTCGACCATCGACACGGGACATCTGGTCCGTTTCAACTCCAATCAGGTCGCCACGATCACCTACACCGTCAGCGGGGCCGATCTGGTGGCGGCGGGTGTTCAATATGTCGGTTGGATCACGGATCATGCGGGCGTGGTCAACCTGAACGGTCAGAAGCAGGTTGCCATCGACAACTTCAAGCTCACCTCCACGACGGCGATTCCGGAAGTTGTTTACAACGGCAACGGCAACACCTCCGGGAGTGTGCCCGTCGATCCCAACAGCCCCTACACGTCTGGAGCGACGGTCACCGTACTCGGCAACACGGGCAGTCTGGAAAGAGCGGCTTTCGTGTTCAGTGGCTGGACCACCTCCGCCGACGGCAGTGGAACGACCTATCAACCCGGCAATCTTTTCACGATCTCCAGCAACACCCTCTTGTTTGCGAAATGGACGACAGCGCCTGATGTGGTCTGGGACAACGGCAGCGGCAGCCGCAATTGGAACACCACGGAGGCGAACTGGTCCGGTTCGGCATGGAACAACAACCGCTGGGACAGCGCGGTCTTCGGAAGCACGGGAGCAGGCAGTGTGAGCCTGGCACAGTCCATCACCGCGCGCGCCATCACGTTCAATGCACCGGGTTACACGCTCAACGGCGGTTCGCTCATCCTGACCGGCCCACAGACGATCACTTGCAATGCCAATGCCACGATCAACTCGTCCCTTGATAGCAGCGGATTGAACAAGGCCGGCAGCGGGACACTGACTTTGGGCGGATCGACCAGCTACCTCGGCAGCGTCGCGGTGAACGGGGGCAGGCTCGCCTTGAGCAATCCTCTGTTCGATGGCTGCACCACGGTCAGCATCGCGGCAGGTGCGGGCATGGATTTGAATTTCAACGGCAGCAACGCCATCGCCGCCCTGACGATCAACGGAGCATCGGTGCCCGTTGGCATCTACAATGCCCAGCATCCGGTGTATGGCTCCTATTTCAGCGGACCAGGATCGCTGCGGATCCATCCAATGACCTGGCAGCTCGCCGGTGGCCATGAAGGCTGGCCGGCTGGGATGCGCAGCACCCTGGTGAACTCGATGAACGAAGCGGTGGCGGTTTACAATGCCTATGGCTATTTCCCGATGCAATGCACCGCCAACTACAGCGCGGGCGTGCCGACGGCGCAGGCGGGATACGGCGGATGGATCGACTTCGGCGGCAGTACCAGCCCGTTCACCGCGATCCATGAAATCCAGCACAGCCTTGGGGTCGGGACCGTAGGGGACTGGTCCTCACAGCAGTCGGGCGGTCAGTGGAAAGGTGCCCACGCGATCCAGCGCATCCGCTTGTTTGAGGGCGCAAGTGCTTCCATCGGCTGCGATGGAGCCCACTTCTGGCCCTATGGATTGAACTTCGACAACGAGGACAACCTGATCGCTCGCGAGCGACATGTGAAACTGGTCTCGGCCATGCGTTGGGACATGGGAATCGTGGGAGATTCCGACAACGACAGCCTGCCCGACGATTGGGAGATGATCCATTTCGGCAATCTCATCCAGTCCGCCACCGACAACCCGGACAACGACGGGCAGAACAATTCCCTCGAATACCTGAATGACACCAATCCCAACCTGAACGAGGCGGCGGGCATCATCGGTCTGCTTCTGAGCGACCACTTCGACTCCGCGAGTTATGGTGCGAGCACTTTCAACAACACCCTTGCGTTCGACCAGCAGGGACACCTCGCCCCACTCGCCTACAGCGTCGCCACGGCGGGCCAGGACTGGCAGGCCCAACACGGCAATGGCGATGCCATGCTGCTGGCTGGAGACTTCGGATACGCCGCCCGTTCGAGCCCGAACCAGAACTTCGCCACCCTCGCCAACACTGCGGACCTGCCGCTTACGTTCCAGATGGACGCCTGGGTGACCGATACCTCCAACCCGTCCTGCTGGGCTTCCATCACCCTTGGCAGCGGTCAGAATCTCCTCGCCAATGACAGCGGCGCGAAATTCGCCATCCTGCCGGAGCTCGGTGGCGGATTGCAGGTGATCCGGAACGGCACCCAGCAGACACTTGCCAGCCGCAGCGGAAACAACTTCCGCCTCGTGTTCGCCGATACCGCAGGCACGGGGTCCGCCTTCAACGGCAAGGGGTCGAAAGCGCTGGTCTACAACGGCACCACCCTGATCGGCAGCTACACGCTAACCCAACTCACCTCAGCCGACGGTTATCTCAGCTTCGCCGCCTGCCCCTACAACGGATCGTGGAACGTCACGCGCCTCGATAACCTGAGCGTTACGCTCGCAGCGATCACACCAACATCGGATTACGATACCTGGAAAAACGCGAACCATGTCATCGGCGGTAACAGCGACGACGATGACCACGACGGCCAGAGCAATTTCATGGAATACGCCTTTGGCCTCGATCCCACGAATCCATCGTCACTCCAAACGATCGTCGCCCTGGTCGATCCATCCACCGGCATCCTCAGCTACACGCGCCGCAAGGTCTCGCTGACCGGACTCGCTTTCACCGTCTCAACCTCCACCGATCTTACCAACTGGAGCACGGACAGCGGTGCCGTGCAGTCCGTGACCGCCAGTGCAGGTGATGTCGAAACCGTGCAAGTCACATTAAGTCCTTCGATCCCCCCCAAGCCAAAGCTCTTTGTCCGCATCTCCACCCAATGAGTTCCTTCCTCACCAAACGCATGCAAGTCCGCAAGCTCCACTCCGTCCTCGCCGCCGTCGGCCTGCTTTTTGGGATGACATTCCCGCTCCACGCCGATCCGGCCGCCGCCGCCAATTACCGTACGATGAAGTATGGCTTCTTCGTCCACTACGTCTGGGGTGGCGACGCCTACTCGGCCACCATCAACAAGGACGGCACGATGCCCGCCGGGCTCGATGATCTGGCGAAGCGTTTCGACGCCGAAGGCTTCGCCCGTGACCTGTCGGCGATGGGCGTCGAATACGTGCTCTTCACCGCCTGGCACGCCGACATGAACCTGCTCTACCCGAGCAAGGTGATGGAAAAATGGCGGCCCGGACATTCGGCGAAGCGCGACCTCATCGGCGACATGATCAAGGCCTGCAAGGCCAAGGGCGTCCAGGTGCTGCTTTATACCCATCCGCGCGACGGCCATGACTTCACCGATGCCGACATGGCCAAGACCGGCTGGGTCCGCGGCGAGGGATCGAATCCGGATTTCAACAGGTGGGACAAGGCGAAGTGGAATGATTTCATCAACGAGACCTATGGCGAACTGGTGGATCGCTACGGTGCTGACATCCTCGGCCTCTACCTGGACGAAGGCAGCGGCGCGGCCGACAGTTATCGTGTGGTGGACTACCCGCGGCTGCGCAAGACCATCACCGCGAAGCATCCACACGTGCTGATGATGCAGAATGATTACGGCAACCTCTACACCGCCGACCTCGGGAACCAGGAGGTCTTTTACAACGGTGCCTTTGCCACGCCGGACGGCGATCAGTGGACTGCCAATAAAATCCCGATCTCCATTGTCGTCGGCAGCATCTTTTGGGCGGCCTGCCCCGAGGGAAAAAACGAACCCGCGCAGAAAAGCGCCAAGGTCGGCTTCTACCCGCATATCCCCTACACTCCGGAGTCCCTGTTCCGCCACACCGTGTTCCAGGCCGGTTCCAACACCGATGGCGGTGGAATTCTCTGGGCCGCCGGTCCGTATGCGGGCGGTGGTTGGGAAACAGGGGTGCTTGATCGCATGAAGCGGGTCGGCGAACTCATCAAACCCATCGAGCGCTCGATCAAGAACACCAACCCCAGCACGTCATGGCCCACCGCGCCTGGAACGAGGATCGCGAATCTAACATGGGGAGTGGCCACGCAATCGACCGACGGCTTGTTGGAGTACCTGCACGTCCTCAAGCCGCCGACAGGAGCGAGCTCGCTGGAGCTGCCGCCGCCTGCGGACGGGAGGAAGTTCTCCAAGGCCGTCCTGCTCAAGAGTCGCAAACCAGTCGCGCTCCGGCAGGGTGCGGAGGGTGTCCAGGTCACCTTACCCGACGGTGAACGGTGGGATCCGCTCGATACGGTGATCGTCGTACAAGTTTCAACCGATTCGCCGCCCGTCAATCTGGCCCTGCACAGGTCTTTCCGCGCCTCGTCGCTGGAAGCAAAGAACTATGCGATGCTCGCCGTCGATGGTGACCCGTCCAGCGCATGGGTGAGCGCTCCGGATGATCCGGCTCCTGCGGGCTTTGTCGATCTGGGCGAGGTGCGCACGGTTTCGCGGATCGAGATCCAGGGCCGCCTCCCGAGTGGCACGGTACTGCAGGCGTCCGATGACTTTGCTTTCGCCAATGCGAAGACCCTGGCCACTTCCGCAGATTCCAGGACATCCGTGCTGGAAATCGTGAAAGCCATGTATGGCAAGGGCGACCAGTGGCTCGATGTGACAGAGAAACTCCGCGCCGCAGCCCAACCCGACTCCGTCAACGTCAAGTTGGGGATCAGTCTCGCCGGTGTCGATCCGGTTCCCAATGTCTTGAAGGAGACGAAGGTGGATTACATCCTCGATGGAAAGCCCGGCAGTGTCACCTTGGTCGAGGAAGCGATCCTGAGACTGGGTGCGCCGCCGGCCTGGACGATCGAACTCCCGAAACCCGTCAGCGCCCGCTTCCTGCGCGTGGCGTCGCCTCAGGCAGGCCGCTGTGCCATCGCTGAGTTCCGTGTTTTTGCTGCTGTGAAATAAGCTCCTGATCTGACTCCATGAATCATCATCATCCTCTTCGCGTCGGTCTCTTCGGCATTGGTCTTGAGGCCTACTGGCCCCAGTTTGCCGGATTGAAGGAAAGGCTTGAATCCTATGTGGCGCAGGTTGCGTCGCAGCTCCAGCGTCCCGGCGTGGAGGTGGTCAATCTCGGACTCATCGATTCGCCTACGAAGGCGATGGAAGCCGGACATGACTTTCGCCGCGCGGATGTGGATGTGATTTTCCTGCATGTGACGACCTACGCCCTCAGTTCCACCGTGCTGCCGGTGGTGCAGCGGGCCAAGGTGCCGGTGATCATCTTGAATCTTCAACCCACCGCAGCGATTGATTACGCGACATTCAACAAACTCGGCAACCGCACCCGGATGACCGGGGAATGGCTGTCCCATTGCGGCGCGTGTCCGGTGCCGGAAATTGCCAACGCCTTCAACCGCGCGAGGATTGATTTCCATCAGGTCACGGGCGTGCTGGAGGGGAAGCATGTCGTTTGGGACGAGATCGGCGAGTGGATCGATGCCGCCCGCGTCGCCCATCTCATGGCCCACAATCGCCTCGGGCTCATGGGCCACTACTACAACGGCATGCTCGACATCTACACGGACATCACTCGCATGATCGCCTATTTCGGCGGGCACATTGAAATCCTCGAGGTCGAGGAACTGGCCGCCTTGCGCAGGGCCGTCACGCAGGAAGCGACGCAGCGGAAGTTGCAGGAGTTCCGCGAAGTGTTCGACATCCAGCCGGACTGCGAGCTGGCCGAGCTCGAACGGGCGGCGCGTACGGCGGTCGCGCTGGATGAATTGGTCTCGACCAAGGATCTGGGCTCGATGGCTTATTATCACATGGGCACGGGTCAGGACGAACACGAGGACGTCATGAGCTCGGTCATCCTTGGCAATTCCCTGCTCACCGCCCGCGGCATCCCGGTCGCGGGCGAGTATGAAGTGAAGAACGCCCAGGCCATGAAAATCATGGACGGCTTCGGTGCCGGTGGTTCGTTCACCGAGTACTACTGCATGGACTTCGATGACGATGTCGTCCTGATGGGGCATGACGGCCCCGGCCACATCCGGATCGCTGCGGGGAAGACGAAGGTGCGTCCGCTGGAGGTTTATCACGGCAAAGTGGGCCGGGGACTTTCGGTGGAGATGAGTGTCCAGCACGGGCCGGTGACCTGCCTATCGGTGGTGGAGTTTGCCGATGGCTCGATCAAGCTGCTGGTCGCGGAGGGGGAATCGGTCCCCGGCCCGATCCTCGAGATCGGCAACACCAACAGCCGTTACCGTTTTCCCATTGGAGCGCGGGCTTTTGTCGAAAACTGGAATGTCCAAGGCCCGGCCCATCACTGCGCGGTCGGGGTGGGGCACATCTCCCGGAAGATCGAGAAACTCGGCAAACTCTTGGGAATTGAGACCGTGAAGGTCTGTTGATTCCCGCAGGCGGTGGACGCGGTTCGAGCGAACATTTTTCCTCAAGACCCAACAGTTGAAGAAGAGCATGACGCCTCACCGATCTCCGACCTCATTTGCCGATGATTGATTCCAGTGCACGACCCCCAACCAGATCCTTGAACTCTAACAAACATCCCAACGCCTTGCTGGACAATCCAGATCATCGACAGGCACTGCCCTCCCTCGGCACTCCGCAAACCAGCGAGGATGTGGATGTCCGTGCCCTGTTCCTGAACCCACCGGCGACCCACAGTCCGGTTCCATTCTACTGGTGGGCGGGCGAAAAACTGGAACGCGGGCGCATCGCCTGGCAGCTCGACCAGCTTCGCGAGAAAGGCGTGCGTCAGACGGTCATCAGCTATCCGCATGAGGCAACTGGCAGCAACAATCCGGGTGATCCGGCTTTGTTCTCGAAGGAATGGTGGGAGCTGCTGCGCTGGTTTCTGTCCGCCTGCCGCGAGCGCGGGATGACGGTCGGGTTCCAGGACTACACGCTGGTCGAGCCGATCCTCAAAGCCATCGGTCGCGCAACCCCGGGCATGCAGGGCGGCCAGATGAGTTGCGCAGCGCAGCGGGTGCATGGAAAATCCCAAGTCCGCCTCAGCGCGGAACAGGACGCGCTCGTCATCGGCGCGTGGGCCTATCCGGTTCGTGACGACCTGCCCCAGATCGACTCGCGGATGGCGCTGTCGGACGCGGTGTGCGGCGGCGTGCTCGAATGGTCGGCACCCTCAGGCGAGTGGTTCGTGGCGCTGGTTTTCGCACGCACCACGGCATTCGATCCGATGCATCCAGACTCGGGACGCCTCGCCATCGGGGAACTCTACGAACCCTTCGAGCGCGAGTGCCCCGGCGAGGTCGGCAGGACGCTCAACGTGTTTTTCCAGGACGAACTGGACTTCGGCTGCCGCATGCCGTTCTGGTCGAACCAGCTTTTCGAAGTCTTCGCCGCGCACAAGGGCTACGATCTTCACCCGCTGCTGCCCGCGCTGTGGCATGACATGGGACCGCTCACGGAAAAGATCCGCCTCGATTACGCGGATGCGGTCGTCACGCGGCTGGAGGATTGTTATTTCAAACCGGTCTTCCGCTGGCATGAGGAACGCGGCACGCTCTTCGGTCATGATAACTCCGGGCGCGGCCGCATCGCCGAGGGCCGCTCGCACTATGGCGATTACTTCCGCACGATGCGCTGGTTCTCCGCACCCGGTTGCGATGATCCGAAGCTGCACGGACCGCGCGCCTTCAAGGGGCTCAAGGTGAACAGCTCGATCGCCCATCTCTATCAGCGTCCGCGCGTCTGGATCGAGGCCTTCCACTCCAGCGGCTGGGGCACCCAACCGGCCGAGGTGGCCGCCGCACTCAACGAGGACTTCGCCTACGGCGCCACGGTGGTGAATCTCCACGGACTCTACTACTCCACCCGCGGCGGTTGGTGGGAATGGGCTCCGCCGGATTTCCATTTCCGACAGCCGTATTGGGAGCACTCCGCTGCCTTGAACGAGTCCCTGACCCGCCTGAGTTGGCTTCTTTCCCAGGGAGTTCATCGCTGCGATGTCGCCATCGTTTATCCGATCGATGCTCTCGATGCGGAGGCGGCTGATCCCGCGCTGTGCGGGGTGATCGCCCACATGGGCAACGAAAACATCGGCGCGGCGGAAAGCGATCCCACCAAGCCTGAAGACACCGCTTTCGTGATTGGAAAGCACCTGTTCGATCACGCCTGCGATTTCGATTTCATCGACTTCGAATCGATCGCCGCCGCCGAGGTCGGCGAGGGTGAAATCCGTGCCAGGACCGCGAAATACCGGGTGCTGGTGTTTCCGGCGATGCGGGCTATTAGATATGCCTCACTTGTGAAGGCCCGCGATTTCGTCCGCGCCGGCGGACTGGTCATCGCCTTCGGCTGCCTCCCCAAGGCCAGCGATCGTGTGGGGCGCGACGATGTCGAACTCGATGGCTTGCTGGCGGAAATCTTTGGCTCGGCCGATGACTCCGGCGACCTGCTCAAGCAGCATCGCCGTGGCGGCACGGGTGTTTTCCTGCGCAAGGGTTATGCCAGGGTGCTGGAGACGCTTTCCGGAATGATCGAACGCGATGTCGTTTCCTCGAAGCCGGTGCAAGTGCTCCACCGCGACCTCGGCGAGCTGGACGTTTATTTCGTGTTCAACCCGGCGGATGAATCCGTCACGACCGACCTGTGTTTCCGCAGTGAGGGAAGTCCGGAGCAATGGGACGCCCGGAGCGGTGGAATGTGCAGGCTTCCGGAATCGGAGATCCTGGAGCTCACTTTCGCGCCGCGTCAGGCGAAGGTTGTGGTGTTCAACCGGGGTTTCTCTGCTCAGCCCGAAGTTGTGGGAATGGTCTCCGAGTCCGGGAAAAGGAAACCGCTCGACGGGCCGTGGGACGCGATCATTCAGCCGACCCTCGACAACCGCCATGGGGATTTCAGCCTGCCTGCATCGCCAGAGTTGTTAGGTCCGCAGACACGCCGCTTTCGTCACAGCGATGAGATGGAGGACGACAGCGACTGGCAGGACGCTGCGTTCGATGATTCCTCGTGGCAGGAGTCGACGTTTTCCTTCGGTCCACAGATGGAGTTCACCGGCCCGTTGCCGCCGGAGATCGATTTTGCCGCCATCGAATCCTCGCTGCCCGACTCATCTAACAAGTTCGATTGGAAGCCCTACTGCTTTTCGCGGCGATGGGGCATCGAGCGCGATCCCTTCCTCACCGACTGGCTGAGCGGACCTCACGGGCTCAAGGGCGCGGTGCCGGATGAGTTCATCGATTTCCACTCGAACACGCCCGGCAGTGTCTGGTATTTGCGCGGCAAGGTGGTCGCGCCTACTGCAGGCGAACATGCGTTGGTGACCGGTGCGCGTTGTGTCTATCAGGTTTGGGTCAATGGCATGTCGGTGGTCAGACAGGACAAGAGCCTGCGCCCGGGTTTGTATGCTCCGTGGAGCATTCCCCACTACGAATGCGAGGTCCGTGAGACCCGCGTCCAGCTCCAGGCTGGAATCAATGATCTGATCATCAAGCTGGTCCAGCCCGCCGGCCAGCGCACCCGTGCGTTTGTTGCCTTTGATCCGCCACCGTCTGATCCCGAGGCACTCGCCCTGCGATGGTTCCCGGATCCAGCCGTGCCGCGTCCGTGCCTGCTTGCTCCCGTCGGACGCCGGGCAATTCGATTCCGCTTTCTCAGTCCGCCCGGAGCCAGGGAAATCACCTTCGTTGCCCGTGGTCGCGCCCGCGCCAGGGCGGATGGAAACGAGCTCAAGATCGCGTCCATCGAGTCGTTGCCCAATGAATGTTACCGCTACCGGTGTGTCATCGAATCGCCATCGCCGACCTCGCTTGTCATCGCGCTTCGTGTCGAAGCACCTGCCGATTCCCATGCGGGCGACGCCCTGCCGGAGCCCGTGCGCTATGTTTGCGGTCCTGCCCGGATGACGCTGGGAGATTGGTGTGTGCAGGGTCTGGCGAGCTATTCGGGCGCGGTCTGTTACTCGCGCAAATTTGAAGTCACCGATGTGATCTCACCCGTCTCGCTCGATCTGGGCAAGGTTAACGCCACCGCAGAGGTGAAGGTCAACGGCCAGAGCGCCGCCACGCTCATCGCGCCACCGTGGACCTGTGATCTCACCCCCTTCCTTCGTCCCGGCGACAACGAGTTGTCCATCACCGTCGCGAACACACTGGCCAACCATTACAGCGTCGGCATCCCCACGCCCTACGCGTTTCCCCACCAAACACCGTCCGGTCTCTTCGGTCCGGTCACACTGATCACAACTTCATGAAACGCCTCCTCGCCGCGCTGCTCGCCTCATGGCTGTGCTCCTCCGCCATCCATGCGGCCGGGGTCACCTCGGAATTCCTGAAATCCAAATACGGATTCTTCGTTCACTACGTCTGGGCCGGGGCCGGTGGTGGACTCACCATCGATCGCAACGGCGGTCGGCCGGAGAGCTTCAACGCCTTCGCCGATGCCTTCGATGTGCAGGGCTTCGCCAACGACATGGCTGCCTGGCAGGTGGAGTATGTGGTGTTCACTGCCTGGCACGCCAACATCAACCCGCTCTTTCCCAGCGAAACGATGCGCAAATGGGGGATGCCGGATCATGCGTGCAGGCGCGACCTGTTAGGCGAGGTGATCAAGGCACTCAAGGCGAAGGGAATTCCCGTGATGTTCTACACCCATCCCCGCGACGGGCATGACCTCCATGGCGAGGAGCGCGTGAAGACCGGTTGGGGCGAGGGCGGCAAGGGAGGGGATCCGGATTGGAACCGGTTCGACTACCGGAAATGGAATGATTTCAACAATGACCTCTACGCCGAACTCGTGACCCGCTACGGCAAGGACATCACCGGATTGTTTCTCGATGAAGGCAGCTCGGCCGGTGACAGCCATCGTGTCGTCGATTACCCGCGCCTTCGGGAAACCATCAAGTCGCGCGCGCCCCATCTCGTTCTCCAACAGAACTACTATGGCACCGTGTACTCCTGCGACGTTGGCGTGAAGGAATACCACCACTGGCAGCAGTTTGAGAATCGCGATGGAGGTGCGTGGCCCGCGTGGGACATCCCTGTGGCCTCGGTCTTCGCCACCACCTGGTGGGCCGCCAAGCCTGCAACGGAGGCCAACACGGTGACCTTTTCCGCCGAGGACATGTTCCGCTACACGGTGCTGCAAGCCGGCGCGAACACCCAGGGCGGCGGCATGCAGTGGGCAGCCGGACCTTACGCCGGCGGCGGATGGGAGCCCGGTGTGGTGGAAACCATGGCGAAGTTTGCAAGTTATCTGAAACCCATCGCCGCCTCGGTGAAGGGCACCGTCGCCAGCAGGGCTTTCCCCACGCAGAAGGGGGCCGCGCTCAAGGATATCGGCTGGGGAGTCCGTGCGGTCGATTGGGGCGTCGCCACCGACACTCCGGACGGCTCGATCACCTATCTCCACATCCTCAATCCGCCAGCGGGTCCGACCGTCCGCATCGGCATGCCTGCCAATGGCGTCCGCTTCGGAAAAGCATCGCTTCTCGCAACCGGTCGGCTGGTGAAGCTGGATGCCGACAAGGCTGGCTATCTCGTCACCCTGCAGGACGGCGTCACATGGGACAAACTCGACACCGTCATCCGCCTCGACGCCCGCTGAAGGCATTCAAGTCGTTTCTGAATCATGAAGTCATCGCTCCTTCTAACAAGTCTGTTGCTCGCCGCCTCCAGCCTGCACGCGGAAACCAACGGTTCCACCGAGTTTCTCAAGACCAAGTATGGCATGTTCGTCCACTACGTCTGGGGTGGTGATCAGAAGAAGTCCCTGACGGTCGGCCGCGATGGCAAACCGCTGGCCAGTTTCGATGAGTTTGCGAATGCCTTCGATGCCCCCGGTTTCGCCCGCGATCTCGAAAAGTGGGGCGTCGACTATGTCATCGTCACCGCGTGGCACTACAACATCAACCCGCTCTTCCCCAGCGCGACGATGAAGAAGTGGGGTTTGGAGCATCACAGCTGCAAGCGTGATGTCCTCCGCGACGTGATCACCGCCTGCAAGGCCAAAGGCATCAAGGTCATGTTCTACACCCATCCGCGCGACGGTCATGACCTTTCGCCCGAGGACCAGGTCAAGACCGGTTGGGGTGGCGCCAATGGTGTTGATCCCGACTGGGCGAGGTTCGACCGCAGGAAATGGAACGATTTCACAAACGAACTCTATCAGGAACTGGTCACCCGCTATGGGGCTGATATCATCGGCATTTACTCCGATGAAGGCAGCGCTGCGGGGGAAAGTTATCGCGTGGTCGATTACCCGCGGCTGCGACGGACCGTGAAATCCATCCAGCCGGACCTCCACATGCTCCAGAACTGGTATGGCACGACCTATTCGCTCGATGGAGGATGCAAGGAGTATTCCTACTGGGGGGAGTTCGCCGACCGCAACGCCAATGCCTGGCCCACCTGGCGGATGTCCGTCGGTACGGTGATGGCCTCCAACTGGTATGCCACCAAGCCGGCCGGTGAGAATGTCGTCTCGTTCCAGCCCGAGGGCATGTTCCGCTACACGATCATGCAGGCCGGAGCGAACACCGAAGGCGGTGGCGTCATCTGGGCAGCAGGAAATTACGCGGGCGGTGGCTGGGAGACCGGCGTTGAAGAGGCGATGGACCGGATTGCGTCACTGGTGAAACCCATCGCTCCCTCGCTCAAGAACGTCTATCCCAGCGTTTCCTATCCCACTCCCGGGGGCTTCAGACTTCCGGATCTGAATTGGGGTGTCGCCACCCGCTCCACCGACGACTCGGTGGAATACCTCCATGTGCTCAATCCACCCACGGATGGTTCGCGTGTTCTAACACTTCCGACGCCGGCGGATGGCGCGAAGTTTGAGAAAGCGATTCTGTTGTCCGACAAGAAGCCGGTGGCGATGAAACAGGATGAGTCCGGTCTCCATCTCAAGCTGCCGGAGGGAGGTTCCTGGGACAAGCTCGACACCGTGATCGCGCTCAAGCTTGCCAGCGATTCGCCGCCGAGAAACCTCGCTCTCTGGAAGGCCTTCCGCGGCTCCTCGTATCCCGATCCCGTCTCGAAGGCAGCCTCGGCCTATGCGTTTTACGCAGTGGACGGTGATCCCTCGACGGCATGGTCGTCCCGCCCGGACGGTGTGACGGAAGGCAACGAACCCGTTCCGTCCGACAGCAAGCCCTCGTGCCAGATCGATCTCGGAAAGTCCGCCAGGCTCAGCCGCATCGAAGTCCTCGGCTCGCCCGGCGATGGTGTCGGCGTTTCCGTTTCCGACATTTCGGATTTCAGCAAGACCAAGCCTCTGGCGGTTTCGAAAGCATCCGCTCAGCCCGCGCTCGATATCAAGAAAGCCATCTACGGCAAGGACGGACAAGTGGCCGATGTCACCGAAGCGGTCCGCAAGGCCGTGGTTTCCGGAAGCCTCAGCCTGAAGGCCACCAACGATCTCGCCAATGGCGATCCCGCACCGAATCAGGTGAAGGAGCTTCGCCTTGAGTTCACGCTCGATGGCAAGGACGAGGTGCGCAGCGTGCCGGAAGGGGAATCCATCACTCTCGGCGAATGCAAACCGTGGATCATCGATCTTCCCGCCGGCACCACCGCCCGCTTCGTCCGTCTGGAACGCACCCAGGGTGGACCTCCACTTCAGGTGAACGAAATCCGTGCGATCGGAAAGTTCCAGTAATCCCCAGCATCATCCTTTCGACTTAAAATCCATGACTCAGAAACCCAAAACCTGCTCCACCGGGAGCATGCTCACCTATTCGCTGGGCGAGTGTGCGAACTCGCTCGTGATGAACGGCATTTTCAACTTCGCCTTGCTGTTCTACACCAAGTCCCTGGGCCTTGATCCCACCTGGGCCGGACTGGCGATGTCCCTTTCCGTCTTCTGGGAGGCTGTCACCGAGCCGGTGATGGGGCACATCAGCGACAACACCCGCAGCCAATGGGGCAGGCGCCATCCCTACATGCTCCTCGGTGGCTCGCTGATGGCGCTCTGCTCCTACCTGATCTGGACGGTACCCGAATTCAGCCGTGGCAGCCAGATGGGGATCTTCTGGTATCTCGTCGTGATGAACCTGCTGCTGCGCACGGGACTGACCATGTTCTTCATTCCCTACATGGCCCTCGGCTTCGAGATGTGCACGGACTATCAGGGCCGCTCCCGCATCCAGGGAATCCGCCAGGTCTTCAACATGGCCGCCAACTTCGCCGGTCCCGCCATGGGCTGGGTGTTCTTCTTCGGAGGCAAGGGCAACGAACAGGCCACCACGGTCGAGGCGAACTACCATCATATGGGTGGGACCTTTGCCATCGCCACTGCGGTTTTCGTGGTGCTTGTATGCGTCTTCACCTTCCGCTGGCGCGAGGACACCAGCCATGTTCCGCGCGCCTCGGATCAGGGATGGTTGAGGAAGTTCTTTCATGAGATGAAGACCATCCTCGCCGATTCGAATCCGCGATGGGTGTTCGCCTTCATCTTTATCGTCTGTGCCGGCATGGTCATCGTGAGCTCGCTGCAGATGTTCGTGTACGACGACTTCATGAAATTCCCCTCCTGGCAGAAATCCATCGCCCACGGCAGCACGATGATCGGCATGGCGCTGGGTGCGCTGGTCTCGATGGGGATCACCAAGCGCTTCGACAAGAAGGGCGCGGTGCTCATCGGCGGCGTCATCAGCATTGCCGGGAACCTCATGCTCGCCGCGCTGTTTCTAACAGGTCTGGTGAAGCCGGACGCCACCCTCGTCGTCGGAGGAACCACGCTGCCGCTCGCCTTGATCCTATTCGTGCTTTTCCATGCTTCCTACTGGTTCGGAAACGGCATCATGCTGCCCGTTTCCACCGCGATGATGGCGGACGTGAGCGAGGTGCGCCGACTGAAGACCGGCGAGGTCAAGGACGGCGGTTACTCGTCGGTCTTCAGCCTCGCCATGCGGATGGCGATCTCGTTCAGCCTCATCGTGTCGGGCTGGTGCCTCAGCGGCATCGGCTACCAGGTGCCGAAGGATGGCAAGGCTGTCACCCAGACATCGCAGGTGATCTGGAACCTCGGCCTGGTCACCTTCGTCGTCGGCGCGGCGATCTGCCTCGTTTCGCTGCTCGCCATCCGTCGATATCCGATCACCCGGGAGCGCCTTGAGCAGATCAGGGATCGTACGTCCTGAGTTCTGCCGGCCCTTCAGCTCTTGGTGGAGGACCTGAAATCCCGCCGGTATCTTGAGGGTGGCGTGCCGTTGAGTTTCTGGAAGAAGCGGCTGAAGTAGTATTCGTCGCTGAATCTCAGTTTCTCAGCGATCTCCTTGATGTGGAGATTGGTGTTGATGACCTGTTGCAGGGCCTCCTGATTGAGCCGTCTCATCAGGTATTCCTTCGGGCTCAATCCGATGCTCCGCTTGAAGGCGATGGAGAACGCGTCCTGTGTGGTCCGGTAAACCTCGGCCAGCGAGGCGATGCGTAGGTCGGCCCCCAGGTTGGATTCGATGAAGCGGAAGACCTCGGTGAACTGGGTGTGTGTCTCAAGGTGTCTCGCGATCACCTCGCCGATCTCCGGGACCGCACGGGTCGTCCAGAGCAGCAGTTGCCCGCGCAGCCAAAGCAGGTCGGCGACGCTGATTGTCTGGTCTGGTTCCAGCCACTTGCGCCAGTCGGAGAGTTCCCCCTCCTGGATCAGGCGTGGTTCACGGTCAGGCCAGTCAAGCAGCGGATCCACTCCCGGCAGCCACTCGCAGGAGAGTTTGAAAAACAGGACCTCGCACCACTCGCCGCACTGCCTCTCGACCGGCGTGTTGCCTGGAAGGTACCAGACCTGTCCGGGTTTCAGTTCGTAGGCCTTGCGGTTGTGGACCACCGTGCGCCGTCCGGAGAGGACGACCTCGATGTGGTGCAGGTAGTCGGCCTGTTGTTTTCCATCAGAGCCCCATTCAGGGCCAACGTCTGCATAGTACATTCCAACCAGATGGATTCTAAACTTTTCGGCCAACCGGGATTCGTGTTCCTCTCCGCTGCTGCAGAGGGTTCGCATGCCCGCATGGGCGCGGGCGTCGGTGGTGTCTACAAGTCTCATTAGACTTCTGAAGATGACTTCGCATGGGTTGAAGAAATGCAAGAATTTCCTTCAGGAAGTCACCCGCCTTTCCACGACTGTGGTTGTCACAAAATTCCGTCGAGAAGTTGATTTGGAAGGAGTTGGACGGTATCGTGTATTGTAGTGTGGGGAGGTTGGAGCGTATTTAGGTCAGCAAGGCCACCCGAGTGAAGGCGAATCGCGCGGGAGTTTTCACTGGAGGATGGGACATCGGTGGGGGGATGGGTGGAACTTATGATTTTCGCCATCGCAGGTAAAACCGACTCAAAACAGCACCGGCCCAATTACCGGGCAATTCAGCAACGTAAGCAGGATCTCTGGCCTGCAATCCACGGCAGCGTCCTGCGTGCTAGGACACTCGATCAGATGGATGACGAACCTGCCCGGTGCGGTCGGATAGCTGCCCGGGCTCACGACTAGGAACACTCTGCCAAATTGAGAATCACCGCCAGCTTGTCGGATTTGTTAGGCGGTCTGGTCGTGGGTGAGAATCAGGAGGACAATTCCGGGCCTTTCAGGGGGTGCAAGTGTAGGGGTGCAACCTAAGGTAAACTTGCTTGCTGCCCCCCCTGTAACGGTGCAAGCAGGGGCTCTGAATCGCCCCCTGTGTGCACGCATTCCGGTTGCAGTTGTGCAAGTGGGGGTGCAAGTCGGTTGCACCCTAGGCTTTCCCTTGTGGCAGTAGACTTCTCACTCATGAGTGCAAGCTGTGGGGCAGGTTCAAAGCCCTCCCCACGATACCCTTGCCCGATTCTTTTAGGGTCCATGCCTTCGGGCTACTCTTCGTGTCAGCCAGAGAAACACCCCGTCTGAGGTGCTTCGATTCCGGCAAGGTTTGGGCGCTCCGCCGGGCGCGATTGGAAGGCGATTGGAGTGAAATTGAAAAGCCTATGGCCCGTTGGGAGGCGCGGCCTGCTGAACCAGGCCTCCCTGGGGAGCCATTTCATGACCACATCTTCGGTGGCCGCGGAGACTGCAGCCGCGAGGACAAGACCCATGACGGGGCGATTTACCCGGCGCACCGGGCCTGAGGTTACTTCGGCTGGGATGTGGGTTGTGGCGCCTTGTTCGCTGCCCAGCGGATGGCCTCAAGGATATGCTGCCGCGCGAACGGCGTGCCAAGCGAGCGCAAGTCGTGGCCGAACTCGGTGTAGAAGAAGCGACCTCCTTCCGCCGTCTGGTGCGTCCACGCGATCGGATGATCCTTGCCCATCGGCTTGCCGTCGCGGGTCTTGAAGTAGTCGCGCACAGGTTCGTAAGTGGTCTCGTCCACTCGCAGGAGGACTTGGAATCCCGGCAGGCCGGTCACCGAGCGGTCGTGATTGGTCCAGTCGGCCTCGATCCAGAACTCAGCGGGCTGCCCCTTCACTGAGGGATGCTCTTTCGCCGCAGGATCGACCGTCACCTTCGCCCTGCTGAAGTCGGAGTCGCTGTTGAAATCGCAGCCGCCGAGCTGACACAGCCACGGCCACTTCGTCTGATGCACCAACGCGGCGTGCAGGCCCACGATGCCCTTCTTCCCCTTGGTGAACCATTCCTCCACTGCCTTGCGCTGCTCCTCGGGCAGGACCAGGTCGAGTTCGTTGGCATTGTTCAGCACCAGGACGTCGTAGCGGCTCAGTTCCTCAGCGCGCATGTCCTTCCAATGCTCGGTGACATCCACCTCGAACCCGCTTTCTTGCCCGAGAAGGACCAGCCACCGGTTGATCTTGGGGATATCTACGTGGCGGTAATACCCTGTGTTGGAATACACCAACACCTTGAGGCCGGGACCGTTCGAAGCCGGCACGGTGTCGTGCGCGGGCAGCGCGTCGGTGAGCAGGAAGAGTGACGTGACAAATGCAATCGCGATTCTCATGGAGTCTTTGTAGTTGAGTGATGATGTCTCTTGAAAAAAGGAGTCACCGAACGCCATCAAGCTCAGCGACCGCGTATCCGGGAGGAGCGAAGGCGTGTCGGATTCTGTCGACTTCCTCTTTGCGTTTGGAGACGGTCGAAATGAAAAGGACGATACGTCGATACTGGTTGAACTGCCCACTGGTCCTGATCGGCGAAGCCAGCGTGCCCTCACCCGCAGCAACGAGCGACGACAAGGCGAGGAACAAATTGGATATCGCGTTCAGCATGCGGTGACCGGCGGAGCAGTGGATAGGCCATCCACCGCAGGGAGGAAAGCCAGAAATCAAGGAAGGACGCCATTGCCGTCTACGCCGCTTACCGGGCTTCGTGGCTTTCATCCAAAATGATGCGAAGTGGAATCATGGCGGATTTCGAAAATCCCGATCGCTCATAAAATCTGATCGCGGAATGATTCACGTCATCAGTCAACAATGTAACCCTTCCACAACCCACCTCGCGAGCATGCAGGATTGCCGCCTCCAGAATCCCATCTCCGAATCCCTTTCCTCTGCACTCAGGAAAGACGACCATATCTTCGATGATCGCCACCTTCTTGCCCATGAAAGTGCTCACCGTGTAAAGCAGGGTCACCATTCCTACAATCTCACCGTCAACACAACCCACCATGATCTGACCGTAAACTGGATTCTCCAGGATCATCCTGAGACCAGCTTCCTGTCGTGCATGATCGGCGCAAAACTCGGCCTCTTGTTCGAATAACAGCCCAAGAAGCATGCAAAGTTTTGGCACATCATCCGGAGTGGCGAGGCGTGTCTTCATGGTTTCCTCAATCTTGTCCGAAGACTTGTCGTGATGAACCATGACCTTTGATCCTGCATCCCTTCCCAGATCTGCGGCACGAAGGTGTGAGGTTCCCCGGTGCTTGGCCATTTCGCAGTGACCGCCAGGGGCCAGCGAGATCCAGGTCCATCAGTGTCACATGTTGCGGAGAGCGCCGGAGAGACCAGACAGGAAGATGCTTGCCGATGGAGGAGGGAGGGCCCCTGCGGTTCCCAATGAAGATCCGTCCAAAACGGGTCCGCTCTCCTCATTGAGCCGTTTTTTTCATCCAAGCCAGCGAAGCCCGGAACGCAAAGGCCATGTGCAGGTGAACCTGCTCGTAATCCTTTCCTTCCGCATCCACCGCACCGGTCGCGAGCGCGCGAAGCTGGGTTGCCACCTGTTGGAGTTGCCCATTGATCGCCTTCCGGACGGGTTCCTTGGAGGATGCGATCTCGATCTCCTTGCCTCCCGCCTCCACGGAATCCGCCAAGCGCTTCAGCTCCGCCTCCGTCTCAGGCTTGAGGGTGATCGTTCCAGCCTCCGGACTCTTTTGTTGGGCCTTCCTCTGCTCCAGGTAGTCAGGCAGCAGCGCACCGAAATCCGAGTAATCCTTCACCAGCTGATAGAGGATAGGAAGCTCGTCCGAACTGGGGTTCGCTTCATGAAACATCTTGGCAATCGATGGGGTCTTCAATACCCGCCCCTCGGTCAGTCGTTCGAGTGGGGTGATTTCGTTGAACATCGTGAGAAGTCCCGCCATCACCCGATGTCCGTATATCTCCGTCGCAATCTTGCCCGCATCGTCTCCCGCTTTCACCGTCCAGGTCGCTTGCGGCGGTGACGGCACCTCCTCGATCTTGATGGCCGGCCTCCGCGGTGTGGGAGGGGCGGACTCCCGTGCCTTACGCTCGGCTTCCGCCTTTTTTTCGCCTCCCGGCTTGTCGCAGGAGGTCATCGCTAGGCAGCCGGCAAGGGCTGCCATCCAGGTCATTTGAAGGATCTTTTGAAGTTGAACGAAGGTCATCTGAACGTTCCTAGCACAGCAGCGGCAGAATCACACCCATTTTCAGATCATGAAGCCCCCTTGAAAGGCGGAACCACGAAGCTCAAAACGGCTCGTCATCGTCCCAGCCGCTGCTGCTGCCGACCTTCCATTCTTCGACGAGATCCGCCGGGCATTCGTCCAGGAAGCGTGAGGGGCGCTGGATGATTTCCCCGGTGTAGGACTTCGGGTTGATCATCGGGTAGCTGAGGTAGAGTTCGTCCTTCGCGCGGGTCAGTGCGACGTAGAACAGCCGCCGCTCCTCCTCCAGCATCGCGTCGTCGTCCGCCTCCAGGATGCGTCCGTTCGGGAACTGTCCGTCGGCCAACCAGATCAAAAACACGACCTTCCACTCCAAGCCCTTCGCCTGATGGATCGAGGACAGCACGACGCACTCGTCATCCTTCGCCTTCTTGTCGCCCGTAGGCTCACCATCGGCGGAGCCCATGAGCGAGAGCTGGGCCAGGAACTCCTCGACGTCATCGAAGCTCTCGCCATAGGAAATGAGTTGCTCGATGTCGCTACGACGGTTCTCGTAGTTGTCGTAGCTCTCTTTCAGATACTCGTCGTAAACGCCCTCGAGCACGCTGAAGAGCATCGCGGAGGGTCGGGCGAGCTGACCGTTCGGAGAAAGCTCATCAAGCGTGTAACAGAGCTGCTCCCAGTGCTTGGTCGCCTTCTTCGGAGCCTTGAAAGTGAGCATGAACTCCGACCATTTCTCAGGCATTTCATCGCGCTGCGCGAACTCCGTCTTCAGCCACTCGGACCAAAGCTTCTCCGCCCCGCCGGGTCCGATGCCCGGCAGCAGCAGGACCATCCGCTTGAAACTGACCTCGTCCTTGCGGTTGGTCACGAAGCGCAGGAAGGCGGAAACGTCCTTGATGTGGGCCTGCTCGAAGAAGCGCAGGCCGCTGGTGATGGTGAACGGAATGCCGCGCAGGGTGAGCTCCATCTGGATCTCAAGGCTCTGGAAGTGGGCTCGGTAAAGCACCGCCATTTCCTCCAGCGGAATCCCCTCGTCGCGAAGCTCCAACATCCGCTGGGCCACGAAAGCCGCCTGGGTGGAGGGATCGTTCAGGGCCACCAACGCTGGCTTCACCCCAAGGGCCTCGCGTGAGGAGCGCAGGTCCTTGTCGATGCGGGCGGTGTTGACACGGATGGCGGCGTTCGAGAGTTCGAGGATCTCAGGGACGCTGCGGTAATTGGTCTCGATCTTGAAGACCTTCGATCCCGGATAGCGCTTCTGGAAGGTCAGGATGTGCTCCATGTCCGCGCCGCGCCAGGAGTAGATCGACTGCGCGTCATCGCCGACCGCCATCAG
>JAIXPW010000107.1 GCA_027485995.1 Verrucomicrobiaceae bacterium | reverse complement strand
TTCATCCGTTCGAGAAAGTGCCTCTAAATGAGCTACTTGCGGAAACCGACCCCAGAAGTTTCATGAATCAGAATTCTAACCAATTGGATTTGTTCTAGTTACAACCGGACGCCCGTGATCTACCGTATTACGACTTGATCAAACAGTCGATGATCCAGGAAGTTGCCTCAGCTGATTCGAGATACTACTTTAGCGAGCCTTCCGGATGCAGTCGGTTGTATGGGGTTCACATTCGGTCGTTTGGGAGGAACGACGCATTGGCAATCCTCGCTGCCACAAGAATCCTGGATCTTTTCAAACGGGAATCATGCTTCGTGGCGGCGGTGAACTTTGAATATGACGGAAGGGAATTCGACGGCAAGATCGCCTACATCGCAAGGAGCGGCAAACTGCTTGTTTTTCCACCTCCGTTGGCTTTGATGATACATTGCGATTAAACATCATCAGGCCCGAGCGACTGGCGTCTTCAATCTCATGCCGCCCGTCTGTTCCGACTGGTTTGATCGGGCAGTCAGAGTCTTCATGAGGAAACAGGGGATCAACGCCTCGGTTGGAAATTCCCTCGCGTGAAATCGGAAATTGGGGCAGCCTGTGAGGAGCCGAACGAACTGTTGGACTTAAACAAATGGGCGACCCATTCTACAAAGAACGACCATCGCGCCTCGTGAAGCCGGGACACTCGGAGGTGCTGAACAGGCGAGCGGACCAGCTTGAGGCAGAGTTCAGCCGCGTCCGATGGGCAGATTTTGAAACCGCATATGGAGCTGCCGATTGGGTCCCCCTTGACCTTCGGTTCCTCATGCTCGGAGCCCACGATCAAGCAATGGGGTCGGCCCATCGGCTGTGGTGCGGCCTGTGTCACCAGCACGCCTATGTATCATCGGCCGCCGAGCCTGCGCTGCCGTGGATCATCGAGGCGCTTCACTCTTCGGATGCCCGGCTACAAGTGGAGGTTCTCGATATCCTGCTGGGCATTCTGGTTTGCCATGATCCGAACAATCCACTTTTGGTTCGCCTGTTTCGGCGCGTTGCCGACGAAGCCGGATTCATTGCGTCACTCACAGCTTCGCCCCATGAGGAATTGGCCAGTTTCGCAGCCGAGATCTCCGCAGCTCTTCGAGATCAGGTCGAAGAACAAACCGCTATTCAGGAGTCATGATGCTTGTTCCATCGACGCGGACTCCCGAAAATCCCCTTGGCGAATCACTTTCCAGCGGGACAAGGCCGAAATGAAGGACGTCCAACTCGCCAGCAGAAGTCGACTCAACCATCGCCATGGTCTGCCAACGCCCTATCATCTTCACCATCCATTTCAGCTCGGCTGAGCACGCCCATCCTTCAACTTCAACAGCCGCTCTCCCGCCGCCTTGAGGGTTTCCTCGCTTTTGGCGAAATGGAAACGGATCAGGTGGTTCACCGGTTCGCGGAAAAAGCTCGATCCCGCCACGCCGGCGACACCAATCTCCTTGATGAACCACTCCGAAGCCTCGGTGTCGGTCTCGAAACCGAGCGAGGAGATATCAAGCATGACATAATACGCGCCCTGCGGTTCAGTAAACGGCAGGCCGGTTTGACGGAGGTAGCCCAGGAACAAATCCCGCTTCCGGGTGTAGAGTTCGGTGAGGCCCTCGTAGTAGGAATCGGGCAGCTCCAGGCCGGCGACAGCAGCTTCCTGCAAGGGGGCGGCCGCACCGACTGTTAGAAAGTCGTGCACCTTCCTTGCCTGGGCGATCACCTGTGGTGCGGCATGCACATAGCCGAGCCGCCAACCGGTGATCGAGTAGGTCTTCGAGAGTGAGTTGCAGGTGATGGTCCGTTCGAAGGCACCCGGCAGCGCCGAGAAATAGACGTGCTCATGGGGTGGATAGACGATGTGCTCATAGGGCTCATCGGTGATCACGAAGGCGTCATGCTGCTCCGCGAGCTTGAGGATTTCCACGAGCTCGGCGCGGGTGAAGACCTTGCCGGTGGGGTTCGAGGGATTGCAAACCACGATCGCCTTCGGTTTCTGCTCGAAGGCCCGAACCAATTCGTCCGAATCAAAGCCGAAGCCCGGCGGTCTGAGCGGCACATAGATCGGCTCGGCCCCGGAGAGGATGGCATCGGCCGCGTAGTTTTCATAAAAGGGTGAGAAGATGACCACCTTGTCGCCCGGATTGCAGGCGGTCATCATCGCCACCATCATCGCTTCCGTGCTGCCGCAGGTGACGACCAGGAGCTGATCCGGATCAACTGCGAGGCCGGTGAACCGCGTGATCTTCTTTGCCAGTGCCGCTCGGAACCTCGGAGCCCCCCAAGTGACGGCATACTGATGATGCGGACCCCGGGTGGCGGTTTCCAGGGCCGCCAGGATTTCCTCCGGTGGATCGAAATCGGGAAAGCCCTGCGCGAGATTGATCGCGCCATGCTGGTTCGCCAGCCGCGTGGTGCCACGGATGACGGATTCGGTGAACACGGAAAGCCTGGATGCGGTGGCGGGCATGCCCGGAGGATTTGCGAAGCGACCCTCACTTGTCGAGATTTCGAGCCCTTCTCCCGGACATCTGGCCTTGGCACCAGACCAGATCCGCTCGCGACGCAGCCTCGAGGCATGATGAGGTGGGAAAGTTGTTGGAAATCGATCGGGCTTCGGCTGCCGCCGACCTGCCGTTCCCAGGGGCAATCCGTCCGGCCCGACAACGAACCTCCGCCATGGACCGAAGGGCCCAACTTCTAACTTAAATCCTGAAATTCAAACCACGAAATTCACGAAACATCACGAAAATCAGGCAGTTCCGAAACGCTTCAGACTCATTCATCAGGTGGGTGCGAAGATGGCGACAATGGCTTCTGCTTTCGTGCTTTTCGTGACTTTCGTGGTTTCCCATTTTCCTGTTAAGGTCTAACAGAACTCCAGAAGGTCTCCCTGGCGCTCATTCCTCAACCGCAAAGGCTCGTCCGGGAGTCGGGTGGACCTTGTCAACTCATGGCCAGGATCTCCGTTGCCTGCGAATCGGAAAGCCCGAACTCCGCGATGACCCTAGCCTTCAGACGGCTCAGCGTTCGAGCACCACCAGATGGTTGTTGAACGGGGTGCCGCCCCAGAGGGGTGTGATGCGGACTTTTCCAAACGACGAGAGGATGCGCTGGAAATCCTCCGCCGTGGGATAGTGGCCGGGACCGGCTTTCATCCAGTTGGTCACCTTGGCGAGAACGTCGCCGGCGACGGTGATCTTGAAGCGCCACGACTGATCGCGCAGGCCGGAGCGGATGACGAGCTTGCCACCCGGAGCCACGCGTTCGGCGGCGAGTTTCAGCAAGGTTTCCTGCTCAGCAGGATCAAAGAACTGAAGGATGTCGAGGATGGTGACATTTCCGAAATGCTCCGGGAGCCCGAGTCGGGCATCGTGGTGATCGAAGCGCAGGCCCTTGTAAGCTCCCTGGGTCACGGCGCAGCGGGCACCGTCGATTTTCCGCTGATCGTAGTCGAGCCCATGGATCGGGAAATGCAGGCCGCTTTCCCGAAGATAGAGCGCCAGCAGGCCGAGCCCGCAGCCGAGATCGAGCAAGGGCAGGTCGGAGGTACGAAGTTCATCGTACACCGCGCCATAGAGGGGATCGGACCTGAGCTTGGCGGGGACGTAGTGTCGATCCCACCGGCCGGGGAAATAGCTGGCGAGGCGGGCGGTGATGAGTTCGCTCACGACGTCGGCGGGGTTTGGAACAGCAGCGGATTGCCACCGCGCATGACGAGCACCGGCACGCGGGCGAGAAAGCCGAAGAACAGCCGGGTGTGCATCCAGCTCAGCAGGACATTGTCACGCAGGTAGCGGAACTGTGACACGCCGCCTTCCTCCTTGGAAGGATAGCGCACCGGGGTCGGCAGATTGAGGATCGGCACGCCGCGCCAAGCAAGGCGGACGGCGCACTCGGGATCGAAGTCGAAGCGGCGGGCAAAGCCGGTGCTTTCGAAGACCTCCAGGAGATCCTTCGCCGGATAAAGGCGCATGCCGAAGAGCGAGTCATCGATGCCCCAGCCGAGGGTTTCGAGGTTCGCCCAGAAGTTGGAAACCTTGCGGCCATTGACCCGCAGGGCGGGCGCGGAGGCGTCGAAGACAGGACGCCCAAACACGGCAGCCTCCGGGTGCGCGGCGGACCATTTCAGGAAGATCGGGATCGAGCTGGCCGGGTGCTGGCCATCAGCATCCATCGTGAGGACATGGGAAAAGCCGGCCTCGACCGCTTCACGCAGCCCGTGAAGCACGGCGGAGCCCTTGCCTGCATTCTGTGGCAACTGGAGCAGACGGAACTGTCCGGCATGGGAAAGCTCGAAGTCGCGGATGGTGTCCGGTGAGCCGTCGGTGGAGCCATCGACCACCACCCAGACCGGAGTCGAATGCTCCAGGGCAGAGGCCACGGTGGCGCGCAGAATCGGACCCGTGTTGTAAGTCGGGATGAGAATCAGCGGTCGCGTGCCTGCCATGTCCGGACGGGTGTAGTCGCGGAATCACCCGCGGGCAAGTCCGGGCGAGGCGGGGCTGGAACTTGGGACTGGGCTGATGTTTCGATAAAGCAGGGAGAATCCGCGGGTATCCGACAGGACGATCGCTGCAATCCCGATCCATCCAAGCGCCATGATTCAATTCCCGAAGGTCCTTTTGCTTCCCTTGCTTTGCCTGTTTCACGTTCAGGCGTTCGCCGCCAACGCCATCCCGACGGCGCACACCACCCGCCAGATCGAAGGCTGGAACGTGCGGGTGGATGACCGCTTGCTGGCGGGCGCGGGCGCGGCCAAGGGTGAACAGGCGCTCAAGCTTCTCTCGGCCCGTCTGGTCGCGATCACCGTCGTGGTCCCGGAAAAGTCCTTGGCCAAGCTGCGGGCCATCACCATCGAGCTGGATCTCGACTACGGTGCCCTCAACTCCATGCAGTATCATCCGGATGCCGGCTGGTTGAAAAAGAACGGCTATTCGGAAAAGCTCGAGAAGTGTGTTCACATTCCGGATGTGGATGACTTCCTTTCGCCGTCTGAAAACCATCGCATGCCGTGGGCAGTGCTGCATGAACTGGCGCACGGATTTCATGATCAGGTCGTCGGCTTCGAAGATCCCAAGGTCATCGCCGTTTGGAAAAAATTCTGCGACAGCGGGAAATACAAATCTGTCCTGACCAGCAAGGGAGCCATGCGCGAGCACTACGGGCTGACGAATCAGAAGGAGTTCTTCGCCGAGATGACCGAGGCCTATTTCGGGTCGAATGACTTCTACCCCTTCGTCACCGGTGAACTGAAGCAGGCAGAGCCAGAGACCTTCGCACTCCTTGCGGAAATCTGGGGTCCGCTGCCCGGTCGTTGAGCCTCACTCCCCGCCGACCATTTCACGGCGCAGCGGGTGAGGTCGGGACAATTCACGGACGAACAATTCCTCCAGACGGGCGGTGAATTCCTGAACGGTCTCATCGGGCAGGACGTGTTGCATTTCGCCCAGTTCGAATTCCATCGTGATCGGAAACACCGGGCGTTTCCACAAGGGCCAGCCCTTTTCCGTGAAGCGGCTGTTGCTGCGGATGAAGACCGGAATGACCGGAACCTTGGCGCGGGAGGCGATGATCGCACAGCCGCCCTTGAATGGGTTGATCCAGCGGGCCTCGCGCCGGGTGCGGGTGCCTTCAGGAAAAAGCAGAAGCTGCCCACCCTCATCGAGCGCCTGCGAGACATCGCGGATCATGCGGGTGGTCGAACCATTTGGGATGTAGCCGGCGAGTCGTGCGCCGCCGCCGAGGAAAACGTTTTTCAGGATGCTCTCCTTCATCACGCAGACCGCGAAGGGCAGACGGGCGATCACGAAGACCACGTCCCAGAGCGAGGTGTGGTTCGGCGCGAGAATGAAGGGATGGCCGAGGTCCTTCAACTGATCCAGGGCCCGAAGATCGGCATCGACGAGGCGCGACAGCTTCAGATAGATCACGAAATTCCGGAACGCCCAGTGGATCATCAGCCGGCCGACCCGTTCGCCCGTCTTTCTCGGGAGGATCAGGTTCAGGGGCACACTCAGCAGCGTGAACAGCAGCCCGAAAACCGCCCAGTAGCTCAGGCCGAGGGCCATCGCGACATAGTCCCACGGAGCCCGCAACCACCAGCGCAGGGTGGAAGGCATGGCAGCGGGACTTGGCAGGACGCTGGGTTCGATGGGTGGCACGGAAATAGGGAGGTTAGTCAGGCCCGGTGACAACGAGTGACCGTCCCGACAATAGTCACGGTGTCCATCCGGGGTCGATGGCATTTTTTCATCAGGAACCACTTGTCATCGCCCCATCCCGAAGCCAGTCCATGGACATGACCGACTCCGAACTGGCCGCCGCGCTTTCGTCCCTGCCCCACGGGCCGGAGTTTCGCTTTGTGGACGCGCTGACGAGCCTCGATCCTGGGAAGGAAGGCACCGGCGTGTATCGGGTGCGCGGCGACGAGTCCTTCCTGGCAGGCCACTTTCCCGGCCAGCCGCTGATGCCCGGCGTGATCCTGCTGGAAGCCATCGCGCAGCTCGGCGGCGTGGTCGTGCAGACCGATCCGGATCACGCGCCGCTGGAAAACCTCCGTCTCACCGCGATCCGCGGGGCGAAGATCCTCGGGGCCGCCTTGCCGGGGGAGACGCTGCTTTTAAGGGCGAAGGTAGAAGGTCGCCTAGGAAGTCTGGTGCAGGTCGAAGGCGAGGTCACCGGGCCAAAGGGTCCCCTGGCCAGCGCGAAGGTGGCGCTGAGTGGGGATTGATCAGACGACCTCCCAATGCCTCGGCAGCTCCCAGTTCGCGAGATGCGCGGTGGCGGCCTGCTTGAGTTCTTCGAGGGTCGCGTCTTTGGAAAGGTTGACGCTGGCAGAGATTTCCTCGAACCGCTCGGGGATTCTGGCTGGCGCGTCATTCACCATCCATACCTCTTCTTCGGATGACCCGACGTATCCTGATGAACCACCAAACCGCTGCTGCTAGAGCGATGCACCCTGCGAAATGACCAAACTTGGAAGGCGGCTTTCCTTCAGTCGGCTGTGGCGCTTTTCCAGCTGAGGCGACTGGAGGGGTTCGGCGGACAGTCTCCCCCTCCTCGCGGCTTCTTCTCCGCTCAATGCGTTGCAGGGTTTCTTTTGAGGCGGGACCGTTGAAATCGTAGTCCTGCGGATCACCCTTCAGCCGGAAGGTGCGGGTGCCGGCTTTGACCTGTTCCGCCCACACCTGCCAAACCTCGGGCGGCAGGTAGAAGGTCGAGTCATCCTCACGACCTTGCCGACGGAAATCCACGATCAAGCGCGACAAACCTGCCGCCGCACCCTGTGCATTCGTACCGTAAACATGATAGTGAGGATTGACCGCACGCTGCTCTGGGGTGGTAACGTCCCGGACATCGTTTAGATAGGACACCAGCACTTGCACGGTTTCAAGACTCGGGAGATACGCCATCGTTCCGAACGATTCTTTCCTAATTTGGTCATAATTCTGCCAGTTGTCTCCGCTATCACTTTTGGCCCGCCTAGCATTTTCTACCACATCTTCATCTCTCGCGGTTTCAATTTTTTTTGCATAATACTCAGCGTGACCCTGGATTTGAAGTAACGTTTGTTGCGCTCGGGTAAAAACTTCCTTCCGATTCGAAGATTGAGGATTTTCCGCCCCCACTCTTACAGCACTTCCTAGAATATCTATTTGCTCATCGCGTGGAAACATCTCGATAGAATCGAGTGTATTGTTCCATTTTTCCTCCCAAGTTGCCCCAGAGTGGTCCCATTTTGAAAACCAATCGACACCATGAGCTGGAATGACTGCCAATAAAAAAATATAGATAAATCTCATGGCTTAATCCTTTCGCTGATTTCTTCTTTTCGGATCCACTTCTCCGCTTCGTCCCATTCTCCCTTGACGAGCAGGAATCCGCCCAATTGGCCTGCCACTCTTCCCTTTCCGCTCAGCATCAGCCTCTTCCTGTGATCCGTGCCTGGAAGAGGTGCCTTCCCTCTGTTGCCTGAAGAGCCGCCCTGTTCATTCGGGTGACCGTAGCCGACCAGAACGTGACCAATCTCATGAGCGATGTTCCAGTATTGGAGAGGGTAGCTATAATCCTCGTTCCGACTCTCCGTCTCACCGGCAGGAAGCGGGTCTCCGGTGAGTGTCTTGTAGGGGTCCTTGTCCGGATCGTCCCCCATGATCCAGCATCTGCGCTGGTCCCGGTTCGTGCTACCCCACGCGTCTCCACCTAAAAGTCTTTCACTGCCGAGGATGTAAACTTCGATATTCGCCTCATCTTTCGGAAGCTTGCTCCTCTCTGCCACGATCAGGCCTTGCTCGGGAGTATCGATTTCGGCGAAATTCGGGGAGTTGACATCGAAAACCGGATCAATCGCCAGGCTGCGATCCCTACTTTCGAGGTCCCAATCGACCACAAGAGGTGTGGCCACCACCTTGACCTGCACGTTAAGATTCAGCTGCGGCTTGTAGATATCGTTCAAGAATGCTTGCAGGCTTGATTGTTCCGGGATCAGATCCGGAGGATTGTCGGGCTTTCCAGGGGTGACCTTCGTCACGTAGTAAACAGTCACATGGAGTGTGCGTCGCCTCATGACTTTCATTGCCACGGGCTTGCTGATGGAAGTGGAAGGGCCAAATTCAAGATTGATGGGGAGTTCCTGTCCGGTTTCAGCAGGAATGGAGGCAAGGGCAGACACGGTGCTGGAATTCCCGTAGAGATAGCCCTTTCCTCCGACATTTCCGAAATCAATGCCTGGCGCGGAGAGAACCAATGGATGAATGCCGTCAAGAGGAGTCTTGAAAATGATGCTTTTAGCCTCGCCACCCAAAGGTGCCATGATCCAGATCTTGTTTTGAACTGCCGGGCCAGGATCGCTGCTACCTGCCGAGAAATCATCGACTCCGGTGTTTTTTGTCGTGGTTTCGCCAGGAGTGAGTTCCTTCACATATAGACACTCTGCTCTCAGCGGAAGCATGACGCCGTAATCGCTGCCGATGTGGGAAAAATCCCCCCGCTCTGCCAATACCCAGCCGCGCGCCGTGGTGTCGAGCAATCTGACGGTCTGGTCGCTCCAGAAGCCTGGTGCATCCGGAATCGCGCGGAAGATGTCCGTCCACTTCCCATTGAGATAAATGGGTGCAGCAAGTCCGCCATGGGAATTGGCAATCGCCGTGCCATCCTCGGAGACATCTATGGCCTTTGAGTAGGCAGGTGCGGCAATCAGGATTTGATTCCGAATCGCGCCGCTGTCTTTCGTTCCGTCGCTGTAGGATAGAAAATAAGAGGAGTCTCCGAGGAAGGAAAAGTGGTTCAATCCTTCCTGAAGCGGAATCGAGGCACCATCAGAGTGGAGGCTCCAATAGGGAGTCTCACCTGCTGAGATTACTCCCCAATAGTGATTCCGGTCCCTAAGTTGCTCGTAGCCATTGGTCACCGATTCCTTCGCCGGCGTCCGGCCTGAACCGGGCAGTGTCCACAGATACGTTTGCTCCCTTCCTTCCAGCAGACCTGCAACCGAAACCGACTCACTGTATGCTAGGATGGAGCCGTCGTTGGAGATCATGCTGCCCTGAAAATAGCTCTCCGGGGTGAAAATCAGAGGGCTCCACGCATGGAAACCGTCCTGCTGAATCAAGGCTGGCGCCCGTGTAGGACTATTCCAGTAGACCATGTTTCCCGGTAATGGACCGCGCGCCTCGGGCGAAGGCTGCACTCGTTCACAGGTGCCTACGATTTCCCCAAGATCGTTGATTCCAAATGCCTTGGCGTGAGCGAATCCCTCTCCCGATTTCGCGAACGAAGTCCACGCACCTCCGGTCCAGGCGTCATAGGGACAAAGAACCGTGCCGGAGTCGTTAACTTCAACCGGCCGGTAGGTTGGCTCTCCCGGATGCTTCGGGACGACGATGGGGAACAATGCATAGCGGGGCAGAAGCCCGATCTCAAACGCTGCCGAGTCGTCACTTAGATCCGCATCCTTGTTATCCGCCACTCCATCCGCATCGTAGTCGAGTTGGTCGCCATCCGGGACGCCGTTGTGATCCGTATCAGGGTCAAAAGCATCCGCCTGAACGGCACCTTGGTTCGCATTGATGCGTGAGGCGATTTCAAACTCCGCCCAATCCGGCGAGCCGTCCTGATCGCTATCAACGCTCCAATCGCATTTCACCCGCCAGAATTTCCTCGAGTTCGGGTCTGGCGGAGCTGGAGGCGGTTGGTTTCGCGAGCGGGCTAGGTTGTCGTCGATGCTCTGATTGATCGTCGGCAAGCTGACTACGAGCTGCGTGAACATCGCCGCGTCCTTCGTTCCCAGCTCTGGATCTACCTCCGGAGCTCGGGCGGCCGGCCGTGGATGCAGGATCATGAAGTTGAAGCCTCCATATCGATTCCAAAAATACGGCTGGAATTGCCAGTTCGCCGTGAGCGACACGCCGGTCCGCTTCTTCATGGCGACGCCATTGTCCAGTGATGCCCATGAAACGATCGTTCCCCCGCCTGCATCCGAGCAGGGTTGGAGGCACAGGCTGATGTTTGTGGCTGGTGGTGGATGGGGCAGCGGCGGTGCGCTACCTGGTGGCTGTGGTGGAGCTGGCGTGTATTCCCGCATCGAAACCACATAATCGTTGCCGAGCCCATAAACATCATCCACCGCCGTCCACTCAGTCAAATCATGACTCGTCTCGACCGTGTAAGCCAAGCCAGGCACCGTAGGAAAAACATAGCAAACCTGAACGGAGGCATCTGAGGCCTGTATGTGGTCAATTCGACCCTGTGGGCGGAAGTCCCGACCGACTGCATTCGAAATCAGCAGGCAAGCTAGCACGAAATGGCGGAGTCGATTCATGGTTTCAAGATGGCTGAATTCCCTTTTGTTCACCAGAGCAATCAATCTACGCCAGAGCTGCCAACTTACGAAGGTGGCGCTGAGTGGGGATTGATCAGACGACCTCCCAATGCCTCGGCAGCTCCCAGTTCGCCAGATGCGCGGTGGCGGCCTGCTTGAGTTTTTCGAGGGTCGCGTTTCCGGAAAGGCTGACGCTGGCAGAGATTTCCTCGAACCGCTCGGGGTCCTGACTTGGAATGCCTTTCACTCGGGCGCTTGCCAACAAGCCGGTGGCCATGAGTGCGGCCTCGACCTTGGCGGGGCTGATCTTGCGCCCGGCCACATTGATCGCGCCACCGATGGTGCCGTGGAGCCGGACGTGACCTCGCTCATCCAGGTGGCCGAGGTCGTGGGTCAGGTAGCCGCCGCTTTGATCGGAATCCGAACTACGACGTTCATCGTAGCCGAGTGCGACCGAATCACTGGTCACCAAAAGTCTTCCATCCGTGGAAACTGAAACGCTCACCCCATCGAGCGGCCTGCCCGCATCGTCGGCGGAGTCACGTGGTTCGTCGGTGGCATCGTAGGAGATTCCACCGCATTCGCTGGCTCCGTAGAAATTGCGGATCTTGAGATTGGTCTGCTCAAAGACCGCGTGTTCGAGTTCGAGCGCGAGCGGAGCCCCTGCGGTCAATGCCAGATGGATCGGGGCGTCTTTCAAAATTCCGGCGCGATGCCAGGCCCGCCACATCGACGGCACGGCCGGAAGGACCAGGGAGTCGTGTTGCTGGAAAGCCTCCAACAACGCCCTTGGAAAGGGAACAGGCAGCAGGTGGATCGGCACGCCATGCAGCAGCAGCGGCAGGACAATGTTGGAAAAGCCATACGAGTGGGAAAGCGAGATCACCCCGAGATTGGGGATCGTCGGTGTCAGGCCCATCGCCGAAACCAGTCTGTCGGCATCTGCAGAGATCCTCGGGCCGTCGAAAAAGATCCCGCGCGGAATGCCGGAAGCCCCCGGCGTGTGTTTCACCAGCAGGGTGCCTTCCGGCGGCGTGGAATGCAGCACTGGCTCGGCGGCCTCGCGTTCCACCAGGATCACCGCCTGTCCATCGCGCCAGGCGCGCAGGATATTGACAAAGAACTCGGTCGAGCCGCTGCGGGCCACCACCGGTCCGTCCGCCCGAGGCGCTTTGCTGGCGCGGGCGGCCAGGTCCCCGAAGGTCCACACCTCACCTGTCGCGCCATCGAACAGCGCAGGCTGTTTGGCAAAGCGTTTCGAGGTTTCAATCCAGCGGGGATAGAGCATTTGACAAGGTGCGGATCACTGCCTAGCTAGCGCTGACCCGGTCCGACGAGCCCGAACTTCATTTCCCGACCAAGTGGCCTATCGCGCTGATTCCCCATCCCTCTCCGGACCGATCTCCGTGGCGATCACCGGAGCTGGGATCGTGACGTCGATGGGAAACGGCTTTGCTGAAAATGCCGTCGGCTTTCGCGCGGGTCGCACAGCCTTCCGGCCCATTGATCTCTTCGACACCTCGCGCCAGCGGGTCGGCACCGGCGGGCAGTGCGATCTGCCGACCTCCTCACCCGACCCGCGCATCAGCGGGAAAACCTGGAGCCGCATGGACCGGGGCACCCGCATGGCCTGGATGGCGGCGCGGGAGGCGATGGCGATGGCGGGTCTTTCCGGTGGCTCGATGCCAATGATGATCGGCACCTCGGCGGCGGCAATGCCTCTCGGCGAGGACTATTTCAAGCAGGCCGTGGCGACACCGCACCTCCGTCGCGGCCAGTTCCTGCGGGTGGAAACCTATCAGCCGCAGCAGCAGATGGTGGGTCTGGCGGAACGGCTTGGCATCCGGGGTCCATTGCGGATCATTTCCAACGCCTGTGCCTCAGGAGCGAACGCGATCGGACACGCCTTTCATCTCGTCCGCTCCGGAAAGGCCGAACGCGTGCTCGCAGGCGGCTACGATGCACTCTGCCAGCTCGTGTTTGCGGGCTTCGACACGCTTCAAGCCCTCAGTCCCTCCGGCATTCCACGGCCCTTCGACGCGGCGCGGGATGGCCTGGCGCTCGGCGAAGGGGCGGGATTCGTGGTGGTGGAATCGCTCGCTTCCGCAAGAGCACGCGGGGCCCGGGTGATCGCGGAAATCCTGGCCTACGGAGCCGCCACCGACATCCATCATCTCACGCAGCCACATCCGGCGGGCGATGCGGCCTTGAAGACGATGGTCGACGCTTGCGAAATGGCGGGGCTTTCCCCCACCGAGATCGACTATATCAATTCCCACGGCACCGGCACGCCGCTCAACGACG
Organism: Verrucomicrobiaceae bacterium; assembly: GCA_027485995.1. GTDB lineage: Bacteria > Verrucomicrobiota > Verrucomicrobiia > Verrucomicrobiales > Akkermansiaceae > Luteolibacter. The sequence goes on along the minus strand of JAIXPW010000107.1, from coordinate 12,492 downwards.
TGGCCGAGGGACAGGCGATCCAGCGTTGGGCGGGCGACGACGTTTCGAGCATCAAGGTCAGCTCCACCAAGTCCTCGATCGGCCATCTGTTAGGTGGGGCTGGTTCGGTGGAATCGGTGATCTGCCTGATGGCGCTCGAAGGCCAATGGCTGCCGGCAAGCCTCAACATCCGTGAGCTTGACCCGGTTTGCACCTTCGACCTCGTCCGCGAGCCCCGCGAGGCCATGGTGCGTAGCGTGCTGACCAACTCCTTCGGCTTCGGTGGAGCGAATGCCACCCTCATTTTCCGAAAGGAGGACGCCCGATGAGTTCGCGGATCTCGATCGTCGGAATCGGTGCCGTGAGCCCGGCAGGATGGGGCGTGCAGGCGCTCTGCGAGGCCGTCCGCACGAGCGCGGAGCTCGGGCATTCGATGCTGGTCCGGGAAGCGCTGGGCATGACCGTGAAGACCCCGGTCCTGCGGGTGCCCGAAGCCGGTTCCACCATCCCGAAGTTCGCACGACTCCGCCGCGCCAGTGCCATTTCGAAATTCGCCGCCGCCGCCGTGGCTGAAGCGCTGCCTCCCGAGCGGCTGGCGGCTTCTTTGGCTGGAGAATTCCGCATCGGCGTCATCACGACCCTGATGAACGGCTGCGTGAACTACTCCAACCGCTTCTTTGGCGAGGTCTTGAACGATCCCGCCATCGCCAGTCCGATCCTGTTCCCCGAGACCGTGTTCAACGCCCCCTCGTCTCACCTTTCCGCCATGATCGGCAGCACGTCGCCGAACGACACCTTGATCGGGGACGGAGCGGAGTTTTTCACCGGCCTGGAGCTGGCGGCCGAATGGATCGAGCGCGGCGAGGTCGATGGCTGCCTGGTGATCGGTGACGAGGAAATCGACTGGCTCAGCGCCGAGGCCCTGCGCTTCTACTCTCGCGACTACGTGCCCTCGGAAGGGGCTGCCGCACTCTATCTTGAGGCTGACGGTTCGGGGCCTCAGTTGCTGCGCGTTCCTGATCCGGAAACATTTTCAGGAAACCGGGAGCGCATCGAAGCCGCGGCCCGCCTGCGTGAGAGGATCGGCGCTGCGGATGACGGGGTTACCCTGCTGGTCGATGGTCGCTGTGGCTTGAAGGCTCACGACCAGCCTGAAAACCTGGCCTGGTTGGATTGGCGGGGAGCGCGTTGTTCCCCACGCCGCATCCTTGGCGAATCACTTGGAGCCGCCGCAGCCTTCCAATGCGTGGTGGCCGTGGGTGCCCTTCGCAACGGATCCTGCGCCCGGGCGGTGGTCACTTCCGTGGGAGGAAACGAGCAGGCGGCCGGAGCCCTTTTCGGCCTCTGAAAACCCTCAGGGCTGGAGTCTGGCAACCGCGCCCAGGGCTTCCAGGATCATCTGGATGGATGCCGGATCAAGAGGCTCCGGAACCACGGCGCCGAGAATCACGCAGCCATCGGGAGTGCCCGTCGGGATCAGCTCCAGGGTCGCAGAAGCACCGACCTTGACGTGCACGTTGCCGGGAATGCCGCCGGGGAGACGCGAGGAACCCGCCAGACTGCGGGCGAGATAATGAAGTTTCCCATGCCCTCCTTCATCGAAGATCACCGTTCCATCGTGATTGATCAGGAAAACTCCAACCGCTTGGTAGTGGTGGCGCAGCCAATCCCGGAGGCCGGTGATGCTGTCGAGGAAAGGCCCCCTCACCTCCAGTCGAGGTTCCACGTCGGACTGACCCAGAGGAACTGGCTCCAAAGCGGCAACAGGCTCGGTGGCCACCAAAGGCACAGGAACCGGAACCTGATCGAATCCGACGAAGTGCTCGCCAAACTCCGCGTCCTGCACCGGCACCGCCTGCTCCTGCACGGGTGCCAGCAGGCGCTCCGCCATGCGTCTGACCTCGGCTGGATCGAGCCATGGATGTACGAGGTCCATCACGTGTGGATCTGGGCTCGGTGGCCCAGGCTTTCGAACTTTCCTGCGATCTCCACCCTCAGGGCATCGAAGACCGCCTGCGCGGCGGCCCCCTCCTCCAGTACCCCGACCGGCAGCCCTCGGGCACTTGCCTTCACAAAGATCCCATCGCGCGGCACCGCCGTCTGGAATACCAGATCTGGAGGCAGCAACTGGCGCAGCGCCTGCCCGGCCTCAAGGCTCTCGGCAAGCTCCTGCTGCACCATGGTCAAAACCACTCCGAGCACGCTGAGCCGCGGATTCATGACCCGCAGACGATTCAAGCCCTCCAGCATCTTCGGCACCGAGCGGATCCCGAGGGGTTCCGCCTGCTGGGGGATGATGACGGCATCGCTTGAGGCGATCACATCGCCAGTCACTCCGAAGAGCCCCGCCGCCGTATCAATGATGCAAAGATCAAAGTTGCGGGCCGCCACCGCCCTGAGAAACGCCCGGACGCGTGCCAGATAGGCCCCACCAACCCCACCCCCGGTCTCGTAATCGCTCCCCTGCCCGCAAGCCACGAGCGAGAAAGTTTCAAGACGGGTCGGGACAATCAACCGTTCGAGCGGGATGCCGGGATCCGCGAAAAAATCATAAATCCCCCCCAGCAGGCGCGATTGCCGGGTCAGCGAGAGGCCGACCGAACCCTGTGGATCCGCATCCACAAGCAAGGTCCTGACCCCGGCCCGGGCAAACGCATGGGCGAGATTGATCGACAAAGTGGTCTTGCCCACCCCACCCTTCTGACTTGAAACTACGAGACTTGTCACACCTTTGGGAAATCCGCCGCCACCGTAGCTTCGGCTTGCAGTAGCGGAAGACTTTTCTTCAGGATGCGTCTGTAAGTTTCGACGAACCCTCCCCCCATTCGAGAACTCATGTCCTTGCTCCCAATTTCCGCTTCGCGCGGACTGGTCCTGCTGTGTTGCGGAACGGCCCTGATCGCCGGTTCCGCGTGTCGCAGAAACAAGCCTCCCGCCACAGCCGCTGGACCTCCCTCGCTGGTCAGCCCGGAGCTGCTCACCAACCGCCTGGCGGGCAATTCCTCCGCCCTTCTGGCGCGCCAGGCCGACTCTCCCATCCATTGGCAGCCTTTCACCAAGCAAACCTTCGAATTCGCCGCCAAGGCCAACCGCCTCGTTCTGGCCGTCGTCGTGGTGCCCCAGCAACTGGACTACCTCGACCCCCTGAACAAGATCCAAAGCGATCCCAAGATCGTGAGCTTGCTCAATGACAACCTTGTCCCAGTGCTGGTGGATGCCGATGCCTGCAGGGAAGTCGCGCTGCTCACATCCCTCCTCTGCTCCGAACTCGACCGACCGCTCGGGCTCCCCTTGTGTCTCTGGCTGACCCCAAAGGGGAACCCGGTGCAATGGGTGCCAGTCACGTCGGCTGACAGGGACGTCGGGGAATTGATCGCGAGCACCCATACGGTGGCCGCCCAGATGTGGCAGAACGGCTCCGCCGACTCGATCGAACTCGGCGCCATTGAGAACCAGGCTCGCAGCCAACGTCTGGGGGACTACTCGAAACGCGCGCCTGCCGTCAAGGAGCCTGCCAAGGAGTCCCTCAACGCCCTGAGGTCCCTGGCCTCGACTTACGACCCGGGTTCCCGCTCGCTCGACGGATGTGGAGCCCTTTTTCCCTCGGGCACCCTTGAGCTCCTTTCCTCGTTCCAATTGATCCCGGGCATGGACAGCGACGTCACCTCCCGTTGCGGGGAAACGACGCGCATGCTGTCCTCGGACCTCTCCACCAGCGCGATGATCGACCCTCTCGAAGGAGGAATCTTCAATTCACGCATCGGCAGCGGCTGGTGGTTGCCAAGATTCAACCTGGACTGCCCGGCGCTGGCCCGCTCGACCGTCGCCCTGCTGACCACTTACCGCGCTCATGGAGATCCGATGCTTCTGAAACAGTCGCTCGCGGCGATCGCCTACTCGGAGAAGCACTTCATGACGCGCGAAGGCCTCTTTTCACTGGGCGGACAATACAAGTCCAAGACGGAAGGCTGGCTGTGGAGCATCGAGGAACTCGAAAAGGCCCTGACCGCTGATGAACTGAAGCTGATGATCACCATCAGTGACCTGAAAGGCCCCGGCAACATCCCGATCGAGTCCGATCCCAAGCGCGAGTTTTTCAGGCGCAACAGCCTGGCACTGCGGGTGACGCCTGAGATGGCAGGCACCAAGCTTGGACTCAGCGGGAGTCAGGCCCAGGAACTCCTGGATTCCGCGCAAAAGAAGCTCCTCAAGATCCGCCAGGAGCGTCTCGGACCCATCATCAACGACGCCCCTCCCCAGGCCGCAGCGACCTTCCGCATGGTCTCCACCTATGCGGCGGCCTACACTGCCACTGGTGATCCGGGGTGGAAAAAGAAAGCTCTCGAGACCCTCGCCAAGGCCAAGGAATCCTTCAGCAAGGGCCCGAATCTTCAGAACTTCATCGGCACCGCGGACGAGACCTCCAGCGGCAGGGCCTTCCTTTATGGGCTAGCCATCCAGGCCACACTGGACGCGGATGACATCGCTCAGGACCCCGCTCTCATCTCCTGGGCGGAAGACCTGTCCAGCACTGCCGCCGAGCGTTTCATCGAAGGGGATTCCCTGTGCGAGACGGTCAAGGGTCAATCCGTGATCGACCTGCCCTTGACGGATCGATCCATGCTGTTCGACGACACCTCCGCCGGGTTGCTCTCCAGTGCCCAAGCCAGGTTGGCCCAACGCGGGCGTGTCACGCATTCAACCTTTCCCCTCGCCGTGGCGTCACTTTCCGTCGTCGCCGTCGAGCGTCCAATCATCTTCACCGATCATATCCAAGCCGCCCTGATCCGCCATCACAGCCCGGTTGTGCTGGTGTCAGCGGACGCACCTGCGGAGCTGAAAGAGGCCGTCTTCCGTCTGCCGCTGCGGGTGGTTTCCCGCCGACCGGCCACCGCCGCCGACGCAGTTCCTGCCGCTTCGGTGAAAATCGTCTTTAAGGATGGCCGAACCCTGACAGCATCCTCCAGCACCGCATTGAAATCCGCCCTCGGCCCCTCAACCCCGCCGCCCTAACCTGCCCCATTTCAAGAACCTCCATGAAACGAACCCATGCTCTCACCGCAGGCCTGCTGGCCGGACTGATTGCCACAGCCGCCGCCGACACCCTGCATCTCAAGAACGGAACCACCTACCAGGGCAAAATCCTAAGTGAAACCAAGGATTCCTATCTCTTCGAAGTCATGGTCACCAAATCCATCAAGGAGGAGAGGACCATCGCCAAGGCCGATGTGACCAAAATCGATCGGGAAAAGCTCGATGAGACGGCCTTCCTTGAGATCGGCAAGCTCACCCCCGCCCCGGACCTCCTCGGCGCGGAGGATTACCGCGCCCGTCTTGAGCTTTGCTACAAGTTCGTCAAAACCTACCCGAACAGCCCCCTCGCCGCCAAGGCCCGCGCCATTGCCGGAGAGCTGGAGAAGGAAAACGACGTCATCGCCCAGGGCGGCGTCAAACTCGCCGGCAAGCTCATCACCGCGACCGAACGCCAGGCCAACAAGGTCGAAATCAACGCCCGCGTCCTGGAAAGCTCAGTCCGCGCTCGCGCCAAGACTTCCGAGTGGGTCCTCGCGCTCCGCGACTTCGCCAAACTCGAGGCTGACTATTCCAATACCGCTCCCTTCAAGGATGTGCTGCCCTTCGCCAGACAGGTGATCCAGCAATACAACGCCCAGCTCGTCGAAAGCGCCGCCGGACTTCCCAAGCGACTCGCGGATCGCAAGGTCGGCCTCGAGCGGATGTCCTCCGAAGACCGCAACGCCAGCAACCGCGCCATCGCCGAGGTCGATGAGGCCGCCGCCAGGAGGATCGCCGAGGAAAAGGCCGCCGGCATCAAATGGACCACGCATGACGACTTCAACAAGACCTCGCTCGACGAGGCCATCCGTTACTGCGATCAGGAACTCAAGCGTCTGGAAAACCTCAGGATCGACGCCAAGGTCGACGCCGGAAAAGCTTGGCGCGATGCTTGGTCTGCGATCCAGGGCAGCGACGCCAAGGTCGTCGCCACCGCCCTCTCGGACGCCCGTGCCGCACGGCTTTCCAACGATCTCATCGCCGAACTCGAGACCCTCGCGAAAAAGGCCGGGCACATGAAGTGACCCGTTCCAGCCAACCATTATGCTAGCCCGCCAAGCCAGCCGCAGCCGCAAGACCGCCGAAACCTCGATCGAGCTCAGCCTTGATCTCGATGGTTCCGGCAAGTCGTCCATCGACACCGGCATTCCGTTCTTCGATCACATGCTCACCCTGTTTTCGAAGCACGGCCTCTTCGATCTGACAATCAAGGCGGAGGGCGACATCGAAGTGGACTTCCATCACACCGTCGAGGACACCGGCATCACCCTGGGCGAGGTGATGAAGGAAGCGCTCGGCACCAAGGAAGGCATCCGCCGTTATGGCTGCTGCTACCTGCCGATGGATGAAACGCTGGCCCGCGTGGTGGTCGATCTCAGCAACCGCCCGCACCTCGAGTTCCGCGCCCCGGCGAACACGCCCTCCGCTCCGAACCTGCCCTTCACCCTCGTCGAGGAATTTTGTCGCGCACTGGCCTCCAACCTCCGCGCCAACATCCACGTCGAACTGCTCTACGGACGGGACGGCCACCACATCGCCGAAGCCATCTTCAAGGGCCTCGCCCGCGCCCTGCGCGACGCCTGTGAGCGTGATCCCCGGGTGAAAGGCATCCCGAGCACGAAGGAAGCGCTCTGAGATCATGATCGTCGCGCTCATCGACTACGGCGCCGGCAACCTGCGCAGCGTTGCCAACGCCCTCAACGAACTCGGCATCACGCCACGCATCGTAGCGGAGGCCGCCGACCTCGAAGGTACGACGCACCTCGTACTTCCCGGAGTGGGTTCCTTCGGCGACTGCATGGCCCGCCTGGAGGAACGCGGCCTGGTCTCGGCCCTGCGCGAGCGGATCGCAGCAGGCACGCCCTACTTCGGCATCTGCCTCGGCTACCAGATCCTGTTCGAGGAAAGCGAGGAAACGCCTGGAGTCGCCGGACTCGGCATCTTTCCCGGAAAGGTGACACGTTTCCAGGAGCAACCCGGCCTGAAGATCCCGCACATGGGCTGGAACTCGGTGGTCCCCACCACGCCCGAATCCGGCCTCTGGAAAGGCCTCGGAGCCGAGCCCTACTTCTACTACGTCCACTCCTTTTTCCCGGTCCCGGCCGATCCCTCGATCATCGCCGCGGACACCACCTATGGCGGGGACACCTTCGCCGGAGCCATCCAGAGCGGCGCGGTCTTCGCCTGCCAGTTCCACCCGGAAAAAAGTCAGAACGCAGGGATCCGCTTGTTGAGGAATTTCTTCGAGGTGGGCATCGGCGATCAAGCACCCTCATGACTCGCAGGCATGAAGCCGAGGGCGATCGCATAGCAGACTCAGGTCATGGTTTCAGGAAAGTATAGATTTTCTGTGGATGAGCTCCTGGTTGCCAATTCCCATGCAATCAAGGAGCAGGCCAGGCGCAGCCTTCTCAACCTCATCATGCCCCTTGGAATCGGCCTGCTGCTGGTAGCCGTCTTCCTGTTAGACGATCGGGAGGCGCACATTCGGATCGGCCTTGGGATTTTGGGGACTTATTTCCTCCTGTTCCGACTGCCACTGATCACTCGAATGATGGTTCGCCGTCAATTCAGCAAAAGGTCAGATCAGAATATTGAAATCACTTATGAAGCCTCCGATGAGGGCATGATTTGGACAACCGACCATTCAACATCCAGCTTTCGTTGGAGTTTGGTCTCAAAGGCGAGGAGATACAAGGATGGTTACCTGATCTTCTCCTCACCCTCGATTTTTCACTGGATCCCCAATCATTCCCTGGCATCCCAGATCGAGATCGAGGCGTTATCAAAGCTATTTCAAACTCATATTCAGGACTATCGGATCCTGGATTGAACTGCATGCGCAGATCGATCCTGTTAGAGGGATGATCACTCAGTACTCCACAGCCAACACCCGTGGCCTGGCCTCATTCGGGAAATGGATGTGGAGCAATCCCTCTTCGGCGGAGTAGTTGAAATCCTTGTGCTCAGCGCCATCGAGCTGGATGCGCTTCGGGGCCTTGTCAGTGGCGAGGAGAACGATGCCACGGGTGTTTCCGACACCTTCAACAGTCCATGCCTGAGTCCCCTCCCCACTCTTGAGCGGAAGCGCCTTGCAGGCCGAGGCGAGCAGTCTTGGTTGCTTGGATTTCACCGCATCGAGATCGAGCAGGAACAGCCGGCTGCCGGGAGTGACCGCGACCGATCTCCGGAGCTTCAAGGCCGGATCGAAGAGGTTGATGAAGCGTCCTGTTAGAACCTCCGCCGGCGCGGAAATGGATTCATCCAGCCCAGCAGCGAGGCAGTACGGACCACGACGCAGGACCAGATGATTGGTTTCCACCCAAAGGATTCCGTTCAGCATGGCCGCCATCTGGACGGTGCTTTTCAAGATCAGGTCATCTGCCGGACTGAGCGCGAACTTCGCAGGGTTCGCCCGCAGCCAGACGACGCTTCCCTTGCCAACCCTCACCGGACTCCCGGTGAGCTGCTCGTCCTTCAGACCGAGGCACTCGAACAGATGCTGGCGCGGAATGCGGGTCGTTTTTCCGTCCTCATTCCACCATTCACGGGCCTGATTGTAGGGATCCTTGTCGTCGTCGACGAAGACGAGGACTCCACCTCGCCTCACCCAGGAGGCCAGTCGAGGATGGACCTCCGCGCTTTGCGGCTTCTGGCCGGTGTAACTGAGAAGAAGCACCTTCTGCTCATCGAGAAAATGAGGCAGTGTCACATTCTCCAACTGCACCGGCGTGATGGGAATCCCGCGCTTCAGGAAGGGCAGCGCGAGACCATAAAAGTGCGCCATGTTCGGATCACTCGGGGTGGGCTGTTCCCGCTGGAACATGAGTGAATCACTGACCAGCACGCCGATTCCACGGGTGCCGCAGCTCCATTCGACCTTGGGCTGCTTCATGTCGTTCAACGCGTTCATCACGACCTGAAGCTCGGTCGCGTAGTCCGGAGGGATCGGCCTCTGGTCTTCCGGCTTGGCATTGCGCGGATAGATTCCACCAAAGACGCGCTCCGGCCACGGGGCGACCTCGTACTTTGAGACCTCTGGCTGGAGCAACGAGGCGACAAGGGTGGATTCCCAGTTGCTGCGGTAGTCGGTCCAATCATGTCGTGGATTGTCCTCGATGGGATCATTGAGAAACCAGACCGAGCGACCGGTGGCACGGACGAGATTCTGCATGGCTCCGTATTCGAGAAAGGCGGTCTCGAAGGTCCGCTCCTTCATCACTCCGCGAAAATGGTTCGGCGTGCGCGAGGTGCCGGTCCAGACTTGGGCGATGTAGCCATCGCATCCGGCGAGCTGCGCAAGACTCGACTGAGGACTGACGATGCACCAGTGGGCGTAGTTGATGAGGCTGTGGGTGGGAACGTAGCAGCGGACCTTTTTCCCGGTGCGCTTGTTGAAGGCCTGGATGTGGTCGAAGACCTGCTGGAGCGCGCGACGATAAAGGTAGTACTTCAGCTTCGAGGCCCGCCACTGGGCATCCGCCGAGGAATCGGGTGCCTGCCAGGGTTCCTTGTAGTAGGACTGCCACTCGCGCTTGAAGCCTTCGGAAAAGCCAGCCCTGGCCCAGAATTCCGGCTCCTCGAGATGGACCGCCTCAACCCCTGCATCAAGCCCGCGCTGGACGCCGACGCAGAGGTATTCCCCGTAGTTCTCCGCCGGACACATGTACCAGACATCGCCACCGTGACCGATCTTCTTGCCATTGCGATCAGTCTGGGCGTTGTCCTCGTGATTCACACCGTCGAATCGGCCGTAGAGATAATCCTGATAATCTCCCCAGGCGACGCCGGTCATCAGGTGGACGCGGTAGCCCCGATTCCGCCACGAAGCGACGCGGTCGGGCATGGTCTTGTCGATCCCATAAACCATCGCCACATCCGAACGCAGATTCCCCTGCGGACTCCAAGGCTTGCTGGTCTGGAAACAGGTGCGCTCAAGACTTGCGTCCGGGTCTTCAGGAAAGGCTGGAATGTCCTCTGCCCGAGCATGACAAAACAGAAGGCAGAGGCATCCTAGGAACAAGGCACGACGAGACATACAGGCGGCGAACTACGCCGAACCAGGCTGGAAGTTTCATTCGACGCGGATCTTGTCCGTTAATGGAGAAAAGCGGCCGTGGAAGTCACTCGCCATCCGCCCTGGTGCACCTGACCTTGAATCTGTTCGCAGCAACTCTGGAGGCTTCACCGTTTCCGAGACGGTCGAACGTCGAAAACAATCTTGAGCAGGCAGGCCAAATTGAAATCATCTGAACCGCCATGATCATTCCTCAATACTGGGCGGAGCGCAGTGCATGCGATCGCAGGGCCAAGCGACAGATCACGGTGAAGAGATTCGGATGGTCGGACATCAGTGAGGAGGACGCGGAGGGAAATGCACAAAGGCGGGCCGATGAGGCACTGGCTCGGTTGCTTGCTGGCGAGAATCTGACGAGGCGGGAGCCGAAAGTTGCCTACAACGGAGCAGACGGCATCCCGATCCGTGAGGAGATTGTCAGTCGTCATGGAAGTTGCGTGGTCACACGGAACAGCTATGGAGCTCGGTGCCTGAATTCTCCGGACGCACTGTTTGCCGATGTTGACCACGATTTCTCCCCGTCCTTGCGGATCGCTTTCGGGTTCATTCTTGCTGCAATAGCTCTAGGAATCGCAGTGGGCAGCTACTATGAGAGCCGTGGATTGAAGATCGGTCTTCCGATCTTGGCCGTGCTTTTCGGATATACGGTGATCAAGGGGATCTACGACCTGTTGCTGAAGCTCCGCGGAGGCCCTGAAATGAAGGTTCTCAGGAGCATCCGGCACTTCCTGAAAAAGAATCCCGGTTGGAGCATCCGCATCTACCGGACCCCGGCAGGCAATCGACTGCTCGCGACTCATCGGACTTTCAGTCCTTCCGAACCGGCCGTCATGGAATTCTTCAAATCTGTTGGAGCGGATCCGATCTACCAGAAGATGTGCATGAATCAGCAGTGCTTTCGTGCACGAGTGACGGCAAAGCCTTGGAGGGTCGGAATCACAGGCCCCATGAGATTGAAAGGCGGTGTGTGGCCGGTCGTTGCGGAGAGACGCGCGGCCCGGAGCGAATGGATTGAACGCTATGAATCAGCAGCCCGATCCCACGCTGCCTGTCGGTTCGTGGAAACTGCAGGAAGCGGAGTCATCGCTCCAGATCTTCAGTCATTGGTCGATCTCCACGACGACCTCAGCCGCGCACACAGCGACTTGAAGACAGCCTGAAGGCATGACTACAAACGAAAAAAGCCCGGAGGCTTTCGCTCTCCGGGCTTTTGGAAGTTTGTTGGAAACCGATCAGGCTCCGGTGACGCGCATCGGCATGATGACGTAGAGGAAGCTGCCATCGATGCGGACCACACCAGGGCTCATTTCGTCGATGAGGTCGAGATAGACCGTTTCGGCGTCGAGGTTCTGAAGCGGGGCCTTGAGGAAGTCCGGGTTGAAGGCGATCTGCATGGCCTTTCCGGAATAAACCACGTCGAGCGTTTCGCGGGCCTCACCGACGTCCGGCGAGTTGGCGGTGACCTCGATCTGGTTCTCGCTGAAGACGAGCTTCACGGAGTTCGACTTGTCGGAGGAGAGCAGCGAAACGCGGCGGACGGTTTCGAGCATGGCCTCGCGGTTGAGCGGGACGCGCTCGGTGGAATCGCCCGGGATGACCTGGCGGTAGTTCGGGTAGTTGCCTTCGATCAGCTTGCTGACCAGCAGGGTGTCGCCGACGCTGAAGGAAACCTGGCTGTCGCTGAGGCGGACGATGACATCGCCGTTCTCGCCAAGGAGACGCATCAGCTCCTGGACGGCCTTGGTCGGGATGATGACGTCGGTTTCGTGGGAAGCGGGGAATTCGAGGTCATTTTCAACCATCGCGAGGCGGCGACCGTCGGTGGCGACGAGGGTCATTTTTCCTTCGCGGAAGGAGGTGAAGATACCGTTGAGGACGTAGCGGGTCTCGTCGGTGGAGATCGAGTAGGACGTCTTGCGGAGACCGTCGCGCAGCATCACCTGCGGGATGCGGAATTCCTTGGCACCATCGAAGTCCGGGAGCGGCGGGAATTCATCCTGGCTGAGGCCGATGATCTTGAAGAACGACGGTCCGCTGTGGATGGAGGCGACATTTTTCGCATCGACGGAAATCTCCACCTCGCTGGCCGGGAGTTCGCGCACGATGTTGACGAGGCGGCGGGCCGGGAGGGTGGTGGCGCCTTCCTTGTCGATCTGGGCCTCGACCGAACCGGTGATGCCGACGTCAAGGTCCGTGGTGGTGAACTGGATGCGGCCGTTGCGGGCGACGAGCAGGACGTTGGACAGGATCGGAAGCGTGGTCCGGGTGCTGACGACGTGCTGGACCTTTTGCAGGCCGTCCAGGAGGGCTTCCTTGGAGATGCGGAACTTCATGATCGGGAAAGGAGATAGGCGGGTTGACGA
>JAIXPW010000180.1 GCA_027485995.1 Verrucomicrobiaceae bacterium | reverse complement strand
AGCACGTAGAACTTCGGCTTCGTGCCATCGAAGTCGGCATCGCCCGGATTCGGCGTGCGGAAGGTGCTGTTCTCCTCCCAAACGGCCTGCCACTTGGGCTCGAAGTCATCGAAGGGAAAGGGTTTGCGGCGGTCGGACATGGCTGGAAGAAATGACGAATGACGAGATTTTGAATGTCGAATGACAAACGGTGGGGCGCGGAACTTGGCGGAAGGGCTTGATCTTGAAAAGAAAAACCCCGTCCGGCGATCTGCCGGGCGGGGTGGGAAAATCGGGAGTTTCCTGCGCGGCTCAATCGAGGTCTTTTTTCTCCAGGGCCTCGTCGAGATGCTTCAGGAACTTCTCGGTGTCGGGATGGGCGGAGGCGAAGAAGCGATCGAACTCCTTGCCGTCCGGTTTCAGGAGCACCACCGTCGGGAAGCCTTCAACCTTGTATTTCTCAGCCAAGGGCTGGTTTTTCTCGGCAACGGCCTTGTCGCCTTTCGGGAAATCCAGTTCGACGAGGATGAACTTTTCGGAGGCCTTCTTCACGAAGTCCGGCTTCGAGAAAACGTTTTTCCGCATCATGATGCAGGGCGGGCACCAGTCGGAACCGGTGAACTCGACCAGGACGGACTTCTTTTCCTTCTTGGCCTGTTCGAGGGCCTTTTCGAGATCGGTGGACCAGCCTTCGAGGGTGTTGCAAAAGGCGGAGGAGGCGAGGGTGGCGACGCCGACCGTGACGGAGGCCAGCCAGGTGATTGCTTTCATCATGCTATAGGCGTAGCAGAAGATCGGATTATTTCAAAAATCTTGGCCCGTTTCGTCCGAGCGGTTAGGCCGGGGCATGGAAACGAAGCCGCGCCTGATCCTGGCCACCCGCAATGCCCACAAGACCGCCGAGATCCGCGCGATGATCGGGGATCGCTACGAGGTGCTCGACGCGACCGCTTTTCCTGCCCTGCCCGCCATTGAGGAAACCGGGACCACCTTCCTCGAAAACGCCCGCCTCAAGGCCGAGGGCATCAGCCGGGAAATCGCCGGCTTGGTCCTGTCCGATGACTCCGGCCTGGAGGTCGATGCCCTCGATGGCGCGCCCGGCGTCTGGTCGTCCAGCTACGGCGGCGAGGAGGGAAATCACCCGAAGAACAACGAGCGGCTGCTGCGGGAAATGGCGGGAAAGGCCGACCGCGCGGCACGTTTTTGCTGCACGATGGTGCTGGCGGAAAACGGGGAGACGCTGGCCAGTTTTGAAGGCGCGGTGGAGGGCTCGATCATCGACGAGCGGCGAGGCAGCGGGGGTTTCGGTTATGATCCGATGTTCGTCCCAACCGGCTACGACGGGACCTTCTCCGAACTCGGCGATGAGGTGAAGAACCAGCTCAGCCATCGCGCGCGCGCCCTGGCGAAGGTGGTGGCGTGGTTGGAATCGCGGGCGTGATTTTCGCGAGCCATCGGGGAAAGGAACTGGTAGTTCAAAGACGTGGCGCGCTCCCCATCCAGCAACGGCAGCAAGCAGCTGAGCCCGCTCGGCTCGATCCTCTTCGGCACGGTCTGGACCCTGTTCAGCTCGATCTTCGTCTGCGTCGGCCTGTGGATCACCTGGAAAGGGGTTTCCCAATCGGCTTGGAAAAAGGTGCCCTGCGTCATCGAGCGCTTTGAGATCCGTGCCGATCAGAAGAAGGCCCCGGCGTTTCAACCGGATCTGAAATTCCGCTTCGAGTGGGAGGGCCGGTCCTTTACCGGCACCCGGCTCCGGCCGACCGGCGACGGCTCTGACGAGTTCGAAAAGGTCTCGGAAATCCGGGAGAAGCTTCTCGCAGAGGCGGGTCGGGAGGCGATCCAGGGCCTGCGGACCGAATGTCGGGTGGACCCCGCGAATCCGGAGCAGTCCTCGCTTCTCCCGCCGGACGGCAGCAACTGGCTCGGCCTGATCTTTGTGGCCTTCGGGGGAGGATTCATGGCGATCGGCCTCTCGATCGTTTTCAGCGGCTTCAAGAACCGGGGACGGGTCGCACTCTCCGATCAAGCCAAGCGCTCCAGCCAGAGTCCGGTCCCCCTGTTTGTTTTCTTCGGGATCTTCGCCGCCGCCGGCCTCGGGATCACCCTTGGCGTGGTGATGCCGGCGGTGAATCGCTATTTCTCGGCGAAATCGTGGGTGGAAACCCCGGCCACCGTCGTCTGGAGCCGGGTCACATCCCACAGCGGCAGCAAGGGCGGCACCACCTACTCGGTCGATGTCTTCTACCGCTATCAGTTTCAAGGCCGCGACTACCGGTCGAACAACTACGGCGTGATGTCCGGCAGCTCCAGCGGTCGCGACGCCAAGCAGGAAATCGTCGATTCCTTTCCCCCGGGCTCGACCCTCACCTGCTACGTCAACCCGCAGAAGCCGTGGCAGGCGATCGTGAATCGCAACCCCGGGGCCAGCGCGCTGTTCGTGCTGTTTCCCTTGCCATTCCTCGGGATCGGGATCGGCGGCCTGGTCTGGTCCTTCAAGAAAAAGCGCAAGGAAAAGGCCTTGGGGATCGACTCCGTCAGCAGCAGTAAGACCGCGCGCTCCGAAGCCCTCATCCCGGACCTCCCCGAACGCATCCTCTCCGCCGGGAAAACCCGCTGGGTCAACCTGTCCGCCGCCCTTTTCATCTGCGCCTTTTGGAACGGCATCGTCTCGATCCCGATCGGCATCGCCTGGAACGCCTGGAAGAAAGGAAGCCCTGAGACCTTCCTGATGATCTTCCTGATCCCCTTCGTGCTGATCGGAACGAGCCTCTTTCTGAACGTCCCCTATCGACTGCTGATGGTCTTCCTCGCCCGTTACGAACTGAGGCTCACCCCCGGCACCTTGAAACCCGGGGACTCGGCCGTCCTCACTTGGAAGCGCATCGGCGGATTCGGCCAACCGAAGTCCATCTCCCTACGCCTGACGGGCACCGAGATCGCCTCCTGGCAGAATGGAAAGAGCCGGTCCAGCGCCACCTCGTTCTTCCACGACGAAGTCCTCGCCGACCTCTCCCTGAACTCGATCTCCGCCAACCGCCCCGTGGCCATCAAGCTCCCGGAAAGCGCTGTCCCCACCTTCAAGGGAGACTCCAACAAGATCGTCTGGAAACTCCGCATGGAGGTCGCCCTTCCCGGTTTCCCGAAAATCACCGACGACCATGAAATCGACGTCCGCCCCCTCCGTCGCGACGAGATGAACCCATCCACTTGAATCCCAGCGCACGAACCAACAAACTCACGAGATATTACGAATCGATCAGATATGGAAATTCGGACTTCTCGGACAGATAGAATAATTGCAGGAATCGAAGCTCTGTACCCATGCCAACTCGAAACTTCCTTGGTTGATCCCTATTGGCTTTCTGACAAGGGGCTCTGATTTCGTGATCTTTCGTGAGCTGGGTGGCACCGATCTGGAGTTCCGCTCCGAGTCTCCTGTTGGAAAAGCTGACCCGCTCGCGGCGAAGACTGCCCCGGAAACTCCTCCCCAATGCCCAAGCCTTCCCCTGTCTTTTCTCCGTGCTGGCGTGTTTCCTGCATTCGATCCATGAGTTAGTCCCATGGCCTTCACGCTCAAGCTCGGTGCCCGACACCATTCGTTTCCTGATCTGAGGACCTTGCTCGCCAAGGCTTCGCCGAAGCGTTCGGGCGATGAGCTGGCTGGCGTCGCGGCGCGCGATGCCGAGGAGCGGGTGGCCGCGCAGATGCTGTTGGCGGAGGTGCCCTTGAAGCGCTTTGTCGAAGACCTGATCATTCCTTACGAAGACGATGCCGTCACGCGGCTGATCGTGGATCGACAGGATGCGGCGGCCTTCACACCGGTGGCCGATCTAACAGTCGGGCAGTTCCGTGACTGGCTGCTGGCCTACGAGACCGATGGGGAAACGCTCGCCGCGCTGTCCCCGGGACTCACTCCGGAAATGGTCGCCGCCGTTTCCAAGATCATGGGCAACCAGGACCTGATCCTCGTCGCCAGCAAGATCCGGGTGGTGACGAAGTTCCGCAACACGATCGGGCTGCCCGGGCACTTGAGCGTCCGACTCCAGCCAAACCATCCGACCGACGACCCGAAGGCCATTGCCGCCTCGATCCTCGACGGCCTGCTTTACGGCTGCGGCGATGCCACCATCGGCATCAATCCCGCCACCGACAGCCCGGCCGCGTGCATCGAGCTGCTGCGGCTGATGGACCGAATCCTCACCGAGTATGACATCCCGACGCAGAGCTGCGTGCTCACCCACGTGACCACCGCGATGCGTTGCATGGAGCTCGGGGCTCCGGTGGATCTCGTTTTCCAATCGATCGCCGGCACCGAGGCCGCGAACCGCAGCTTCGGCATCGATCTGGCGATGCTGGGCGATGCGCGTGAGATGGCACTCTCGTTGAAACGCGGCACGGTCGGCGAGCATGTGATGTATTTCGAAACCGGCCAGGGCTCCTGCCTTTCCGCGAACGCGCATCATGGCTGCGACCAGCAAACGCTCGAAACCCGCGCCTACGCCGTGGCCCGCGAGTTTTCGCCGCTGCTGGTCAACACGGTCGTCGGCTTCATCGGGCCGGAGTATCTCTACGATGGCAAACAGATCATCCGCGCCGGACTGGAGGATCATTTCTGCGGAAAACTGCTGGGCCTGCCGATGGGCTGCGACGTTTGCTACACGAATCACGCCGAAGCCGATCAGGACGACATGGACACCCTGCTCTCGCTGTTAGGGATGGCGGGCTGCAATTTCATCATGGGCGTGCCCGGCGCGGACGACGTGATGTTGAACTACCAATCGACCTCCTTTCACGACAGCCACTACCTCCGTCAGGTGCTCGATCTGAAGCCCGCGCCGGAGTTCGAGGCGTGGCTGGAGAAGATGAGGATCTTCGGAAAGCCGAACCGCCTCGCCCCGATCACGCCGCAGCACGGCCTTCTCGAATCCGGCACCCGCAACCTTTTCTCCTGACCATGCAGGATCCCTGGACCGACTTGAGAAAATTCACCGCCGCACGTATCGCCCTCGGTCGCGCGGGAGGAAGCTTGCCGACGAATGCCTTGCTCGATTTCCGGCTGTCCCATGCGCTGGCCCGCGATGGTGTTCACGCACCCTTCGATCCCGACTCGCTCGCGGCGGAGCTTCGTCCGATGCATGAGGGCATCGTCGTGGCGAGCAGTCGCGCGAAGGACCGCACCGACTACCTGCTGCGTCCTGACCATGGACGTTCGCTTGATGAGGCCTCCAAAGAATTTCTAACAGATCATCGGCCTGTGGACGACTGTGATCTCGTGGTCATCGTTTCCGACGGCCTGTCCAGCCACGCCGCGCATCGCCAGGTGCCGGAGTTGCTGAAGCATCTGCTGCCCCGTTTCGATGAAAGCTGGAGGCTTGGTCCCATCGTGATCGTCCGCCATGGTCGCGTCGCGATCCAGGATGAGATCGGCCATCTGCTCGGCGCACGGCTTTCGCTCATGCTGTTAGGCGAGCGCCCCGGGCTCGGTTCGCCGGACAGCCTCGGGGCCTACTTCACCCATCGACCCCGTCCCGGCCTCACCGATGCCGATCGCAACTGCGTCTCCAACATCCGCCCCGAAGGCCTTTCTCCCAATGCTGCGGCCTTTCGTCTGCATCAGCTCCTCTGCGCCTCGCGTCAGAACGCGATCAGTGGGGTCGGATTGAAGGATGAGGGGTCGATCAACCACAGAGTCTCATCTGACGCGCCCGTCGGCCTGACAGAGCCCCCATCCTGACTGGGTCTTTTTGTTTACAAAATCGGAACGATCGTTCACTATATCGGAACAATGAGCCTCTTGAGTGATCTGTTTCCCAACACGCGGGCGGAAGTCTTCCGACTGCTTTTTGGCGACGATCGCAAGGAAAGCCATTTGCGTGATTTGGCTCGTCTCGCAGAGCTCAGCCCAGCCGCCCTTCAACGGGAGCTTGCGGCACTCACCGCACTCGACCTCGTCATTCCCCGGCGCGACGGGAATCGCCTCTACTTCAGCGCCAATACGACCCATCCGCTTTATCCGGAGATCCACGGTCTGGTTCTCAAAACCTCCGGCATCGCCGCCACGCTGACAAGGGCTCTGGCTCCACTTGCCGGTGTGGAGCAGGCCTTCATCTTTGGATCCATGGCGGCAGGCAGCATGAAGGGCGACAGCGACATCGATGTCTTGCTGATCGGAACCGTGGGCCTGCGCAAGATCGCGGCCGCCTTCAGTGGTCTGTCGGACTCAATCGGCAGGGAGATCAACCCGCACTGCCTTACCCGGCAAGAATGGCATGACAAGCTTCAGCGCAAGGATGCCTTCGTGCTACGATTGTCCACTGAACCCAAGATCTGGTTGAAAGGAGGTCCCGATGCGCTTGCAGCAATGGGCGTCTAACGGCTGGCTTCGGCCTCATCAAACCACGAAGCAACAGATCTCCGATCTACTGGCCATCGTGGAGCGTGACCTGGAAGATTCGACCCGGAATCTCTCGGCGGATTGGCAATTCGGCATCGCCTACAATGCCGTTCTCAAGCTCTGCACCATCCTGCTCTACGCGAGCGGCTACCGACCTGAGAAAAACCTCGCCCATTACCGCACGCTCCAAGCCCTGCCCCTCATTCTCGGCCCAACCCGGAATTCCGATGCCGACTACCTCGATGCCTGCCGAGCCAAGCGCGATACAGCCGAATACAATGCAGCAGGAACGGTGAGCCAATCCGAGGCCGATGAACTCCGGGAGTTCTCGGTCGAACTCAAGACCGAGGTTCTTCAATGGTTGAGGGGAAATCATCCGGCGCTCATAGGCTGATCAGGTTGCGGGCCTCAGAAGGTCTCGGATTTCCCTGAAGGTTTTCTGGACCCCATGGCGTAATCCAGACAACTTCTCTCATGATTGCGCAGATGATTCGCGGGCTCTTTCTAACAGCTGCCTTCTCCACCACCCTGCTCGCCGACGAGCCTTCGCCTTTGAATGCCGGGACCTCGTACCCGGAGCGCAGCTCGACCTTCATCCGCTATCTCGCGGCGGCGAAACCTAACAACCCGAATTTCCCGAAGGAGGCGATGCCCTACTATGCCGCTCGCTTGCAGCTCGGAGTCGATCCGGAGGGCACCCGCCTCTCGATCGACAAGATGCTCGATGCCACGATCAAGGCCCGGACCGACCCTTTCAACCTGCATGCGGTCGTGCACGCCTATCATCTGAAAAAGGAAGCCTTCACCCCGGCGATGCGCGACAAGATCAAGCGCATCGCCGTGAACTGGAACTACTCGAAACCGATCGGCGTTTCCCTCAACTACGAACTCATGCGTGGTGGGGCCGGTTACCTCGCCGCCCAGGAATGGCCGGACCTCAAGGACCTTTCCGGAAACGCTTCGCAGAAGATCATGGAACTCT
>JAIXPW010000255.1 GCA_027485995.1 Verrucomicrobiaceae bacterium | reverse complement strand
GGTCAGCGTCGCGCTGATCTCGGCGGCAGTGCTGCCCCTGGCGATGGTCTGCCTGCTGTTGCCCGGGCCGGGTCTTGCGCTCGCCCTCGCTTTCGCCCTGCTGATGGGCACCGGCGGCGGGCTGTCGAGCATCGTCCGCGGCGCAGTGCCGGTTTCGCTGTTCGGCACGGGAGGTCTGGGGGAGCGGCTTGGCCAGCTTGCCGCCATGCGCAACATACTTGGCGCGTCGTCACCCTTCCTGTTTGCCTGGTCGGCGGCGGCTATCGGGATGGACCAGACGCTCTGGCTGGCGATAGGGATCGCGGCGGCTGGTTTCGCCGTCATCGGCTGGCTCTGGCTTGACCTACGCCGCGAGGCCCGCCTTCCTACGCCGGTCGCAACCGCCGCGCCGCCCACCAGCTGAGAGCCGCCATCACGCCTGCGGTGGCGAGGCACAGGGGCAGGCCGCCGAACTGGTAGCTTGCACCAGACAGGAACGTGCCGATCAGCCGCCCGGCGGCATTGGCCATGTAGTAAAAGCCCACGTCCCGGGTGATCCGGCCTTCGTCGCCGAAGGCGAGGATCAGGTAGGAATGCACAGATGAGTTCACCGCGAAAACGAAGCCGAAGAGCAGAAGCCCGGCAATAATGGTTGCCGACAGGAGGGGCGATGGGCCTTCCCAGGCCCAAGCAGCCAGCGCCAGCGCGAAGGGGATCGGCACCAGGAGTCCGGCCCAGAGGATGGCGCGGCGAGTGGTTGCTTCCAGCGGTTGCGTCTTGCCGCCCAGGAGGCGGGGCGCCATGCCCTGGACAAAGCCATAGGCGATTATCCACAGCGCCAGGAAACTTCCAATCAGGAAGAAGGCCTCGCGCCGACCCTCGGCGGTGCCGTCCGACAGCACGGCCTGGAAATAGACCGGGATGCCGACCACGAACCACACATCGCGCGCCCCGAACAGGAACAGGCGGGCGAGGCTCAGCCGGTTGACGCGGGCGTCCGGCGAGCGCCAGCCGCCCCAGGCTTCATCCGCCTTCATCCGCCCGGGCAGGCCTGCGGGCAGGAACAGCACGACCGCGATCAGGATGACCGCCAGAACCGCAGCCATGCCCCAGACGGCCGCCTGAAACCCGGCCAGCGCCAGCAGGGCCGCGCCAAGGAAGAAGCCCAGCCCCTTGACCGCATTCTTCGATCCGGTGAGCAGGGCAACCCACCCGAACAACCCGCCGTCCTCCTTGGGGGCCAACAGCTTGACCGCCGACTTCGAGGACATCTTGGCCAGATCCTTGGCCACCCCCGACACGCCCTGCACCGCCATGACGAAGGCGACCGAGGCGGGAATGGTCCAGGTCGGGTCGAGCTGCGCCAATGCCACCAGCGCCGCCACCTGCAACGCCAGCCCGCCGTAAAGCGTGGCTGCCAGCCCGAACCTTGCGGCCAGCCACCCGGCGGCAAGGTTCGTCACGATCCCCGCCACCTCATACAGCAGGAACAGCCAGGCCAACTGGATCGGCGTGAAGCCGAGGCTGTTGAAGTGCAACAGGACCAGCATCCGCAGCGCCCCGTCCGACAGCATGAAAGCCCAGTAGGCGGCGGTGACGGCGGCATAGGCGCGCAGCGGATTGAGCGGGGTGGCCACGTTGGTCACAAACTGCCCGCCACCATCCGCGCGATGTCGGCCAGGCGGCAGGCATAGCCCCATTCGTTGTCGTACCAAGCGTAGATCTTCACCTGTGTGCCGTTCACCACCATCGTCGACTGCGCGTCGATGATCGATGATCGGGGATCATTCAGGAAATCCGAAGACACCAGCGCCCGCGTCTCATAGCCCAAGATACCCTGCAGCGGTCCTTCAGATGCGGCCTTGAAGAGCGCGTTCACCTCGTCAACGGTCGTTGGCCGCTCCACCTCGAACACGCAGTCGGTGATCGAGGCGTTCAGAAGTGGAACTCGGATCGCGTGGCCGTTCAGGCGGCCTGCCAATTCCGGGTAGATCAGGGTGATCGCCGTTGCAGAGCCAGTTGTCGTGGGGATCAGGTTCAAGAGCGCCGAACGTGCACGACGCATGTCCTTTGCGGGGCGGTCGACGATGGTCTGCGTGTTGGTCACATCATGGATCGTGGTAATCGACCCATGGCGGATGCCGATCCCTTCGTGGATGACCTTGACCACGGGGGCGAGGCAGTTCGTGGTGCAGGACGCGGCCGTGATCAGGTTCTGCGAGCCGTCATAGAGGTGGTGATTCACCCCGTAGACTAGGTTCAGGGCCCCGCCATCTTTGACCGGCGCGCTGACGACGACCTTCTTTACGCCGGCGTTGTAGTAAGGGCCAACCTTCGCCGCAGTCTTGAACACGCCGGTGCAGTCGATCACCATATCGACGCCAAGCTCGGCCAGCGGCAGTGCCTCGATGGTCTTTTCGTGGGTCAGGCGGATGGTCTTGCCATCAAGGATCAGCGCGTCAGGGGCGGCGGCCACTGGGGTCCGCCAACGCCCGTGCACAGAGTCGAACTCCATCAGCAGGGCGTGCTGCTCGGCATCGCCGACCGGATCGTTCAAGAGGACGATGTCGCCGCCGATTCCGCTGTCGATCAGGTCGCGCAGCACAAGTTTTCCAATGCGGCCGAGGCCGTTCAGGGCAATGCGAGGCATGGGGGTCACACCTTTGCCGCAGGCTCGGAGTCGTGTGCGATCCCGTCCACCTGCGTTTGCAGGGCGATCCGGGTCAGCGATTCGAACGGCAGTTCGACGAAGGCGGCGATGCGCCGCTTCAAGGCCCCGTAGGTCTGGGCGAAGACAAGCGCCTTTTCGGCATCGGTGCCGACAGCCTTGACCGGGTCGGCCAGGCCCCAGTGGCCGGTGATCGGCTGCCCCGGCCAGGGCGGGCATTCCTCCGCCGCCGCCGTGTCGCAGACGGTGAATACGAAATCCATCTTGATCGAGTCCGGCTTCTGAAACTCTGACAGGTGTTTGGCGCGCAGCCCTGTCACGTCGTGGCCGTTGCGCTTGAGGATTTCGAGCGCGAACGGGTTGAGTTCAGAGCCAGGCCGCGTTCCAGCGGAAAAGGCCTGGAACTTTCCCTTTCCCAGATCGCGCAGCAGCGCCTCGGCAAAGATCGACCGGGCGGAGTTGCCCGAGCAAATGAAGAGCACGTCGAAATCGGTGTCGCGCATGGCGGCAGTGTCCTTTTGGGCAGAGAGGAGGGGGGCGAGCAGATCAGGGCGGGCGCGACCGACATCAAGGGCGAGGTAGCCGATCAGGTCTTCGGTGGTGTCGAGGTCGGCCGAATAGAACAAGGACCGGCCCCGCCGTTCGACCTGGACGAGGCCAGAAGCAGTCAAGTCGGCCAGATGGTGCGACAGCGTGTTCTGCTTCAGCGCCAAGGCTTCGGCGATCTCAGTCGGCCGGACGCCGCGAGGGGCGAAACGCATGAGCAGACGAAGCACTGCAAGACGGCCGGGATGGCCGAGTGTGGCAAAGGCATGAGCAGCACGATTCTGTTCCATTATTCCTGAATAAAGGAAGCAATGGAGGCCGTCCAATGAAGCTTTGATGACAGGCGTGACGTGGCTCCGCAGGGACGCAGGGCCACCCATCGAGACACCATTGATGAGCCGCGTCGGCAGGCTTGCAGAATCGGGCCACCCACTGCTAGTCAATATGTCAATACAAATGGAGATGTTGAGATGATGCAGGAGGATAGGGCCCTGCTGGCGTTTGCCTCACTGTCGCAGGAGCACCGGCTGCGGATCGTGCGTCTGCTGGTCGAGGCGGGACCGGAGGGACTGCCTGCCGGTGTTCTGGGCGACAAGCTCGGGGCGGGGTCGTCAAAGATGTCGTTCCACCTGTCGCATCTTGAACAGGCCGGGTTGGTGCATTCGCGGCGCGACGGCCGACAGATCATCTACGCGGTGGAGATAGACGCTCTCTCGGGGCTCATCGCCTTTCTGATGCAGGATTGCTGCGGCGGGCGCCCCGAGATCTGCGCGCCTGCATTTGCCGCCGCAAGCTGTGCCCCGAAGGAGGGTGCAGATGCCTGACTTTCCCGTCCGCATCTATCACAACCCCGCTTGCGGCACCTCGCGCAATGTTCTGGGGCTGATCCGCAATGCCGGGGTTGAGCCGGATATCATCGCGTATCTGATCACTCCGCCGAGCCGGGAGGAAGTGCTCTCGCTGGTCGCCCGAATGGGCATCCCCTTGCGCAACCTGCTGCGCGAACGTGGCACGCCCTATGCTGAACTGGGCCTGGGTGACCCGACGCTGACCGACACGCAGATCCTTGATGCGATGATGGCCCATCCGATCCTGATCAACCGGCCCATCGTCGTGACGCCGAAAGGAGTGCGGCTCTGCCGGCCCTCGGAAACCGTGGTCGATCTTTTGCCGCCACAGTGTGGAGCGTTTGCAAAGGAAGACGGCCAGCCGGTCGTCGACGCCCACGGCCATCTCATCACAACAGGAGCCTGACATGCAGCGCCTTTCCTTCCTCGACCGCTGGCTTACCTTGTGGATCTTTGCCGCGATGGTCGTGGGCGTCCTGCTTGGTTCCCTGTTCCCGAGCCTGCCCGGCGCACTCGACGCGCTGTCTGTCGGCACGACGAACCTCCCGATTGCGATCGGGTTGATCCTGATGATGTACCCGCCGCTGGCGAAGGTGCGCTACGAGGACCTGCCGAAGGTGTTTCAGGACCGCCGCATCCTGGCGCTGTCGCTGGTACAGAACTGGATCATCGGGCCGGTGCTGATGTTTGCCCTCGCGATCATGTTCCTGTCAGACAGCCCGGAATACATGACCGGCCTGATCCTGATCGGCCTCGCGCGCTGCATCGCGATGGTGCTGGTCTGGAACGGGCTGGCCTGCGGCGATCAGCAATACGGCGCGGCGCTTGTGGCGTTCAATTCGGTGTTTCAGATCATGTTCTTTTCAACTTACGCATGGGTCTTCCTGACCGTTCTGCCGCCGTTGTTCGGGCTGGAGGGTCAGGTGATCGACGTGGGCTTCTGGACCATCACCCAAGCCGTTCTGATCTATCTGGGCATCCCGTTTGCTGCCGGGTATCTGACCCGCCGCATCCTTGTGGGTCGGCATGGCGAAGGCTGGTATCAGACCCGATTCCTGCCGCGCATCGCCCCGGTCACGCTGGTGGCGCTGCTGTTCACCATCATGGCGATGTTTGTGATGAAGGGCGGCGAGGTTCTGCGCCTGCCCGGTGACGCGCTGCGCATCGCGGTGCCGCTGGCGCTGTATTTCCTGATCCAGTTCGGGATCGGCTTCGCCTTGGGCCGCCTGATCGGCGCGGATTATCCGCGTACCACGGCGGTGGCCTTCACAGCGGCGGGCAACAACTTTGAGCTGGCTATAGCCGTGGCCATCGCCACCTTCGGGCTTGCCTCGCCAGTCGCTTTTGCCACCGTGATCGGCCCGCTGGTCGAAGTGCCGGTGCTGATCGGGCTCGTGTCGGTTGCGCTGTGGCTGGGGCGGCGGTGGTTTGCGTTCACCGCACCGGGAAAGGTTTAGGCAATGACCGACACCCCCACATTCCCCGCGCTTGACGAGGCCAGCTTTGCCACCATCGACCCCGCGCGCCTGCTGTCGCCACCCATCTCGACCCATCCGCCCCGCATCCTTCTGCTCTATGGCTCGCTGCGCCCGCGCAGTTTCAGCCGCCTTGCCGCCGAAGAGGCCGGACGCATCCTGACCCGCCTCGGTGCCGAGGTGCGGGTCTTCAACCCTTCCGGGCTGCCGCTGCCGGATCAGCCAGGGGCTGACATGACAAAGGTGGACGAATTGCGGTCGCTGGTGATCTGGTCCGAGGGGATGGTGTGGTCCTCGCCCGAACGCCACGGCGCGATGACAGGGATCATGAAGGCGCAGATCGACTGGATTCCCCTCTCGATGGGGGCTGTGCGGCCGACGCAAGGGAAAACGCTGGCCGTGATGCAGGTGTCGGGTGGCTCGCAAAGTTTCAACGCCGTCAACCAGATGCGCATCTTGGGGCGTTGGATGCGGCTGATCACCATCCCCAACCAGTCCTCGATTCCCAAGGCGTTTCAGGAGTTTGACGAGGCGGGCCGGATGCGCCCGTCGCCACTCTATGACCGGATCGTCGACGTGATGGAGGAGCTGATGAAGTTCACCTTGCTGACCCGCGACCGTGCCGACTATCTCGTGGATCGCTATTCCGAACGCAAGGAATCTGCCGAGGCACTGATGAAGCGGGTGAACCTGTCCGCGGCGACATGAGGCGATGAGCCCCCGTTTGGTGCATTGCCGCAGGGGGAAGCCAAGGCGTAGCGTTGGCATTTACAGCTGGGAGGCGGGACGATGGCATTTACACGGCGAGCGTTTCTTGCAGGCACCGCAGCCTTGGCCGCGCCTGCTGTGCTTGCTCAATCGCATACTGCCGTCAGATTTGCGCTGACCCCGGTGTTTCTGGACAACGATGCAGCCGTCATCTCGGCCCTTCAGACCGCATTGGCAGAAGGCATGGGCCGCACGGTCGAGCTTGTGCAGAGGCGGACCTATCAGGAAATCACCGGGGCGCTGCTGGATGGGTCGGTCGATGCGGCCTGGACCTGTGGCTATCCTTTCCTGCAGCACCGAAGCGAACTGGTTTTGCTGGGTGTGCCGGTGTGGAACGGGCAGCCGCTGTATCAATCCTACCTGATTGCGTCTTCGGATGACCCGGCGCAGAGCCTGTCCGATCTGCGCGGCGGCACGCATGCGTTCTCCGACCCCGACAGCAATTCCGGCTACCTCGTCACCGCATCTGACCTCGCGCGCATGGGGCAGACTCCAGAGATGTTCTTTTCCCGGACGATCTTCACCTTCGGGCATCGCAACGTCGTGCGTGCCGTCGCCGGGGGCCTGACGCGGTCGGGCAGCGTCGATGGCTATGTCTGGGAGGTGCTGAGCCGCGTCGAGCCAGACCTTACAGCCCGCACGCGGATCGTGGCCCGGTCGGAATGGCTCGGATTTCCCCCGTTTGTCGCGCGCAGTGACCGGACAAGCGATCCGATTGTTGCTGCCTGCCGGTCAGCACTTCTGGGCCTCGCAGGCACACCTTCAGGGCAAGTGGCCCTGTCGTTGCTGTTTCTGGATGGCGTCGCGGGCACTGAGGCGTCGCTGTTTGACGGGATCGCCGCCCGTATGGCGGCAATCGGGCCTGAACCATGAGAGACGGGGCCATGAGAACGGGATGGTTCCAGAGCCTTCCCGTCACGCTGCGTGTGCCCATAGTCACGGCAGTGCTGATGATTGCGCTTGGCCTTGTGGCCAGCCAGGGGGTTCTGACCGCCCTTCGCCGGGTGCAGGACTCCCGTCTGGTCGAAACCGCGCGACTGCATGTCGAGGGTCTGTCGGTGGCCTTGGGGCCGTTCGTGCTGCGACAGGACGTCTGGGAGGTGTACGACATCCTGGAACGCGCGCGGGCCGCTTCGGACGGGCAGCGGCTGTTGCAGACTGTGGTGGCGGACGCGGGCGGGAACGTGCTGGCTGCAAGCGACCCGACGCGTGCCCCTGTCGGCAGCGAAATGACCCGTTACGAGGTGGATGCCGTCGCCCCCGCCGCGGTCACGATGACTGGCGATCCCGTTCTGCGGGTAGCGTCGCCCCTGAAGTATCAAGGCCGGGAGGTCGGACGCATCGTCACGGAACTGGACGTGACCGATCTACTGGCAGAGCGTCGCCGGGTGACCCTGTGGCTGTTGTTCGGCAATGCGGCCGCGACGGCCGTGCTGGCCTTTGCGGGCTGGCTCGCGGTGGCGCGCATCCTTCGCCCCGTCGGCACACTGGTGCGCGCAATGGACGCGACCGAAGGCGTGCCGCGCCCGATTGCAGAGGCCGATATCCCGCGCAGCGACCCAGGCCTTGCGCGGCTGATCGCAACTTACAATCGGATGACGACGGCGGTCGAGGCGCGCGCCGAAGCCGAGCGGCGGTTGGCCGAACGTGAGCGGTTCGTCAGCCTTGGCCGGCTGTCATCCTCGCTGGCGCACGAGATCAACAACCCGCTCGGTGGCTTGCTGAACGCCGCCGACACCATCGTGACCTACGCCGACCGCCCCGAGGTGGTTCGCGAATCCGGCAACCTCATGCTGCGTGGCTTGACACACATGCGGGATGTGGCGCGCGCGATCCTTGACCAGAACCGGCTTGATCGGACGGGCCAGCCGCTGCGGGCAGTGGATTTTGAGGATCTGCGACTGTTGTTCGAGCCCGAGGCGATCAGCCGCGAACAACGCCTCGACTGGCAGATCACGGCAGGTGACGCCACGCTGGCGGCGCTGCCATCGGCACAAGTGCGGCAGGTGACGCTGAACCTGCTGCTCAACGCCTCCGAGGCAGCGGGAACGGGGGGGCGCGTCGGGCTGTCGGTCAGCAACGGTGCGGATGTGCTGTCGATCTTGGTCGATGACACAGGACCGGGCCTTGGCCCGGATCACCTTGCGCGGCTGTTGTCATCGGGGCCCTTGCCACCGGGCGGGGGGGTTGGTCTGCGACTGGCCCATGACATCGTGGTGGGCCTGAACGGCCGGATCACCCACACTCGTAGTGACGGCGCGACGATCATCCGTGTCGATCTGCCTGCACAGGTGCAGGTGTGATCGCCGGGCGCTGCATCGTGCTGGTCGAGGATGACGAGATCATGGGCGCGTCGCTGATGCAGCGGTTGACGCTGGAGGGGGCCGAGGTTCAGTGGCACCGCCAGATCGCCCGCGCCTTGCCCGCGATCCGCACGCCGCGCAAGACCATCGACGCTGTGATCTGCGATATCCGGCTGCCCGACGGCACGGGCGAAGAACTGTATGACACACTCACCCGTTTTGGCACGCCGCCGCCATTCCTGTTCATCACCGGTCAGGGTGGCATTGATCAGGCGGTGCGGCTGATCCGGTCGGGCGCTGCCGATTACATCACCAAGCCATTCGACATCAGCCGCTTTCTTGAACGGCTCGCCATCGTCATGCGACCTGGCGGAGACCTTGAGATGCCCCCTGAAACAGGCATATCCGTGGCCGCCCGCAGGGTGGACCGCCAAACGGCCGAGGCGGCAGGCCGCGATGCGCATCTGCTGATCCGGGGTGGTCATGGGCTTGGCAAGGCCCGGCTCGCGCGGCGGGTGCATGACCAGTCGGACCGGCGCGCGGCGCCTTTCATCCTTTTGGATGCCTTGCGTCAGTCAGTTGACGCCTCTGCCATCGACATGGCGGCGCGCGAGGTCGGCGAGGGCACGTTGCTGATCATCGGCATCGGGCGGCTGCCACCCTTGGCGCAGGACACCCTGATGCATCTGCTGCGCGCGGCCCCGTTCCGGCTGATCGCAACGGCGGGCATGGGAATCGAGGACAAGATCGCAGCGGGCGGTTTCCGCGCCGATCTGTTCCATCTACTGCAAAGCCATGAAATCGTCATCCCGCCGCTAGTCGACCGCCCCGAAGATGCGGTCTGGCTGGCGGCGCGTCTGTTTCCGGGCCTCAACGCCCGTCGTGCAAAGCCGCTGACCGGACTGGCGGCTTCGACCGAGGATGCCATCCGCGCACACGACTGGCCCGGCAATGGCCGCGAACTGCGCGCGCGCCTGATGCGTGCGGTGGAACAGGCCGAAGGGGCAAAGGTGCTGCCGTCCGATCTGTTCCCCGAACGTGCCGGACAAGAGGCGATCCGTCCGCTTGCCACTGTCCGCGATGCGGCAGAACGGGCGCAGATCGTGGCGGCGCTGGTCCGCACGCAAGGGCAGGTCACCGAGGCCGCAAAGCTGCTTCAGGTGTCACGCACGACCTTGTGGGAAAAAATGCAGAAACTGGGTCTTTAGGTCCGCCTGCCTGTTCGGAAATCCGAACGCCGAAAAATAGGGCATAGAATGAATGGCTTGCCGCGCTGCGGCAACACCGGCGTGGCCGTAGCCGCGCTGCTCCCCCGGTCTGTAGACTGCCTCAAAATCAAAAAGCCAGGGAGGATCCTAGCCATGAAGTGCAACAAGCTGGTCGACGTCGGTAGACGTCAGTTTCTGCGGGGGGGTGCCATCAGCGCCGTCGGGGCCGCAGCGGCCACGATGCTCGCGCCGGCACAGGCGCAGGCGCAGTCGCTGGCTATGGTCAGCTATCCTGCGAACCGGTTGGCCAACCTTGCTGACCTGCAACCCAATGAGCCGATGGACATCGCCTATCCCGATGCCGACAGCCCCGGTGTGCTGATCAAGCTGGGCAGCAGGGTCGAGGGCGGTGCAGGCCCGGACGGCGATGTGGTCGCCTATTCGGTGATGTGCCCGCACAAGGGTTGGCTGTTGTCCTACAACGCCGCCGACAAGACGCTCAACTGCCCCGGCCATTTCAGTCGCTTCGACTGCGAGGCGGGCGGTCAGCAGACCTGGGGCCATGCTACGCAGAACCTGCCGCAGTTCACCCTGCGGGTGGACGACAAGGGCGACATCTTCGCCGAGGGCGTGGATGAGCTGATCTACGGCCGCCTGTCGAACGTGCTGGCATAGGGGAGAGAGAACAATGGCTTACAAACGTCAGATCGACCGCTTGCCGATCATCCCCGCAGGGGCAAAGGTGCAGAATGTCACCTGCCACTACTGCATCGTCGGCTGCGGCTACAAGGCCTACACCTGGCCGATGAACACCCAGGGCACCGCCGCCTCGAACTGGTCCGGTGAAGACCTGACCGCGCAGCAGCCGATGGAAACCGACGCCTGGTATGCGCCGTCCATGTACAACGTGGTCAAGCAGAACGGTCAGAATGTGCATCTGGTGATCAAGCCGGATGTCGATTGCGTGGTGAACTCCGGCCTCGGCTCGGTCCGTGGCGCGCGCATGGCCGAAAACCGGCGCAGCGATGTGACCGGCACCCAGCAGCAGCGGCTGACCGACCCGCTGGTCTGGCGCTATGGCACCTGGCAACCGACCACCTGGGACGATGCGCTGGATCTGGTGGCCCGCGTCACCGCCCGCGTCATCACCAAAGAGAATGAGGACAACCTCTTCGTTTCGATGTTCGACCACGGGGGCAGCGCCGGGGGTTATGAAAACACTTGGGGCACGGGCAAGCTGTATTTCGAGTCGATGAAGGTCAAGAATTGCCGCATCCACAACCGCCCGGCCTATAACTCCGAGGTGCACTCGACCCGCGACATGGGCGTGGACGAGCTGAACTACAGCTACAGCGACTACGAGGTGACGGACACGATCTTTCTGATCGGGGCCAACCCGCTGGAAACCCAGACCAACCTGTTCCTGAACCACATGATGCCGGGGATGCGCAACGGCGCGCGGGTGCTGGTGGTCGATCCGCGCCGGACGGTCACGGTCAATGCCTGCGAAGAAGTCGCGGGGGCCGAGAATGTGATGCACTTGGCAATCAACTCGGGCACTGACCTTGCGCTGTTCAACGCGCTCTTCACCGAGATCGCCGACAAGGGATGGGTCGATGCCGACTTCATCGCCGCCTCGACCATCCAGGGCGACGTGGCGGTGCCTGAGGACGCGCAGCATCCCTCAGCGCTTGGGTCGTTTGAGGCGGCGCGGGCGGCCTGCAAGCTGTCGCTGGCCGAGGCGGCCGAGATCTGCGGCGTCAGCGCCGAGGACATCGCCAAGGCCGCCGCCTGGATCGCCGAACCCAAGGAAGATGGGTCGCGACGCAAATGCGTGACGGCATATGAGAAAGGCATCATCTGGGGCAACGACAACTACCGCACCGTCGGTGCGCTGGTGAACGTGGCACTCGCAACCGGCAACATCGGGCGCGAGGGCGGCGGCGTCTGCCGTCTGGGCGGGCACCAGGAAGGCTACTACCGCCCCGGCGACGGCCATGTTGGGCGCCCGGCCCCTTACGTCGATCAGTTGCTGATCGCGGGGCAAGGCAAGGTGCACCACATCTGGGCCAACGACCACTACAAGACCACGCTCAACGCTTCGGAGTTCAAGCGCGTCTACAACAAGCGCACGAACATGGTGAAAGAGGCGATGGACGCGTCGCAGGGCAAGACCCGCGCCGAACAGGTCGATGCCATCGTGGCCGCCATCGACGCAGGCGGCATTTTCTCGGTCAACGTCGACATCATCCACAGCCAGATCGGGCAAGCTGCCCATGTGATCCTGCCTGCGGTCGAGGCGGGCGAGATGAACCTGACCTCGATGAACGGCGAACGTCGCCTGCGGTTGACGGAAAAATACATGGACGGCCCGGGGCAGGCGATGCCCGACTGCCTGATCGCCGCGCGTCTTGCCAACCATCTGGAACGGGTTCTGACCGAGGACGGTCGCGCCGATTATGCCGCACAGTTCAAGGGCTATGACTGGCAGACCGAAGAAGACGCCTTCATGGACGGCTACAACAAGGGCAACCCTGAAGTGACCTACGCCCGCCTGCGCGACATGGGCACCAATGGCGTGCAGGAGCCCGTCACCGGCTTTGCCGACGGAAAACTTGTGGGCACCGCGCGGCTTTACGAAGACGGGGCCTTTACCCGGCACGGGCGCGAGGACAAGAAAGCACTGTTCTGCATGGGCGCATGGCGCGGGATGCAGGCGGCGGGCAAGGACGCGCAGAAGGCCGCGCACCGGTTCCTGATCAACAACGGCCGGTCGAACCTCAACTGGCAGAACTGGTTCCTCGATCAGGACAACGACTTTGCCATGGACCGCTTTCCGCTGCCCTTCATCCAGATCAACCCCGACGACGCTGCCGAACTGGGCGTGAAGAACGGCGATCTCGTTGAGGTCCATAACGATGTCGGTGCAACGCAGGCGATGGTCTACATCGAGCCGACCGCCCGCAAGAACGAAACCTTCATGCTGTTTGGCGCGCCGGGCGGCACGCAGGGCAACGTGATCAACGCGGGCGTGAACGAACTGATCCTGCCGAACTACAAGCAGACCTGGGCCAACATCCGCAAGATCGCGGACGCGGGCCCCGCCACGGCAAAGCTCAGCTTCAAGTCCTGGGAAGTGGCTCTCTGACGACAGATCAGGGTTGCGCCTGACCGACGTGTCAGGCGCAACTGCTTTGCCTCGGAAAGGAATTGCATTGCAGCTGGCCTATATTCTCGCCTCGGACCCCGGGGTCACAGATCGGGTGCTTGCCGAAGCCGCCGAACAGTTGGCTTCGCGGTCGGTCGCACTCTGCGGTGTGGTGCAGCGCGAGACGCCGGCGGGTGCCGGGCATCGCTGCCACATGGACCTGCGCATCCTTCCAGGGGGCCCGGATCTGCGCATCTCACAGGATCGTGGTGTACTGGCTCGCGGGTGCCGACTTGATCCGGACGCGCTCGAGACGGCCGTGGCAGAGACGGCGCGTCGCTTGGGTGCAGGCACAGACCTTGTGATCGTGAACAAGTTCGGCAAGCATGAGGCAATGGGGCGGGGGTTCCGGAGTGTCATTGCAGCCGCGATCGAGCTGGATGTGCCCGTTCTGCTGGGCGTCAATGCGCTTAACCTTGAAGCGTTTGAACAGTTCGCTGGCGGGTTGGCATTGAGGCTGGAGTGTCGATCTGCCTCAGTCCTGTCCTGGGCCGAGCGGTTGAATATCGTTCCCCTGACGGACCTCGGGCAAAGTGCCCCGTTCAGGGCGCCTGTAGGTGACCTGAGAGCGCTGCCTTCAGATCACTAACTGCTGCAAGATCAGCGGTTTGCATTGCCTTGCGGTCTAACGGATCTCTCGCTGTGCAGGGTAGGGAGAAGTCCAATTTTCGCCTGCAAGAATCGAGTCGCATAATGATTGTTATGTAATTTAGATTGTCCGTCGTCGAATGATTTGGAACAGGCGGCTTGATTTTGGAGCGGAGGGCTCCGGCTCATCTGGTTTAGGTTATGCTGCTTGACGCTGATGGTTCAAGCGGCGGTTCTGGATGGT
>JAIXPW010000259.1 GCA_027485995.1 Verrucomicrobiaceae bacterium | reverse complement strand
CGAAGTTGGCCATCATGGCCGTGCCGGAGGCAACGCTGCTGCCCAGCCAGTTGGCCGCAGTTGACCAGGTCAGGTTGGTCGTGGTGGTGTTCCAAACGCCGTTTGCCAGACCGAGACCACTGATGTTCCGGACCTGCATTGACTGGAACTGCGAGGAGGAGTTGCCCGTGATCGTCAGCGCCTGGGTCGTAGCGTCGGCAGTGAATGTGCCGATGGTGAACTGCCCGACCCCTCCCGTCGTCTCGGTGTTGTTGTAATCGAGGGTGACCGAATTTCCGCCAGTGCTGGTGACCGCGGCATTACGGGCGCTTCCAGCCGTCCGGCTGTCATTGACCCAGAGCTGAACCGCGTAGGTCTGGCCGATGGTCAGGTTCCTAAGCGTGACGGTGATTGCCGTGCTACTGCTCGTGTAGTTGGCTCCTTTGAGTAGATTCTGATAGGAAGACGTGAGGTTTCCGTAGCCCGTTCCCACCGCGCCACTACCGAAGGTTGTGGTGTTGTTGCCCCCCGTCACGCCCGCGAGGGTGACGTTCGTCTGTAGCGCGGTCGTGCTGGTGGAACCGATGAACGCCACACCATTCACGGTCGGGGTGGTGTTCGACATGGTGTAGGCATAGGACAGGGTCCCGGCAGTGATCACGTCGGTATCACCCGACACCGTGCTGGGAGCCCTCCAGATGATGGGCGCAGCCTGTGCGATCGGGCCAGCCAGGAAAGATGCGGCGAAGCAGACGGAGATTCCGGTTCCAAGGAAGGAGCGGTAGATGGAGAAACGGGTGGGTTTCATGGAGGTGTTGGTGGGAGGAGTTGGAGATGTGATGGGGTCGGATTTCCCAATGGTCCCGAGAAGCTGGAGGCATTCCTTTGAGCGCTGCGACAGTGCCGCATGCTGGGATGGGCTGGCTCATGCCTGGTGAGATCAACTCACCCGTTCATGAACCGAAAAAGGAAGACGTCGACCGCTCGGAAAATTGGGTTTTCAGATTGCGCAGAAGTTCACCACCTGTGCCGAAACGTCAAGGAACTACATGGTAAATTCAATCCATCGATGCAAAATCCCCCCGTTCGGGGGATACTTGTGAGGCCTCGACAAGTGAAACCGCCGGGGAGGCCATGGCGAGGCACAGTCAGTCGCCGAGCCAGCGATGCTTCATGAAACCAGCCTTCGATGATCACGGTCCCCGCGCCAGCTTCCTATCGGAATCTCTGAACCGCGATGCCTAGAGCAGGGAGCCATGAAGAATGACGCCCGCAACGGCGAAGTAGATCACCAGTCCGGTCACGTCCACCAGCGTGGCCACGAAGGGAGCCGAGGAGGTCGCCGGGTCGAGCCCCAATCGTTT
Organism: Verrucomicrobiaceae bacterium; assembly: GCA_027485995.1. Lineage (GTDB taxonomy): Bacteria > Verrucomicrobiota > Verrucomicrobiia > Verrucomicrobiales > Akkermansiaceae > Luteolibacter. The sequence goes on along the minus strand of JAIXPW010000259.1, from coordinate 17,278 downwards.
CAGGAGGAATGGCAGCATCGATCCGGAAAAGGTTCCCCACAGGACGACTCCGATCAGTGAGAGGCTGACGGTCAGGGCAATCAGTCTCCAGTGCTCCCCATAGATGCCGGGGGAAAGACCCGCCCAGATGGCGATCCGCAGCGCACCCAGAACCGCCAGGATGATCCCAAGGCTCAAGCCTGAAAAGATCTCACGGCGCATCACCCGCCACCAGTCCTTCAGTCTCACCTCGCCGATTCCCATGGCGCGAATGATGAGCGTGGCGGCCTGCGAACCGCTGTTGCCACCACTGGAGATGATCAGCGGCACGAAGAACGAAAGCACCAAGGCCTTCGCCATTTCCTTTTCATAATGCTTCATCGCCGTGGCCGTGAAGAGCTCACCGACGAACAGCACGACCAGCCAGGTGGCGCGCTTTTTGAGGAGCCTTCCGAAGGAGATGTCCATGTAGGGCTCGTCCAGTTGTTCCATTCCCCCGAGCTTCTGGATGTCTTCCGTGGCCTCTTCTTCCGCCACGTCGAGAACATCATCCACCGTCACGATGCCAACCAGCACCCGTTGGTTGTCCACCACCGGAAGGACCGACCGGTCATACTTGCGAAACGCCGCCACCGCAGTCTCACGGTCATCCGAGGCCATCAGGGCCACACAGGCCTCATCGCGGAGTTGGAGCACGGTGACGTCGAGCGGACAGAGCAGGAACTCACGGATGCGGACGTCATCGAGCAGCTTTCCATTGCCGTCCACGACATAGAGCACGTTGAGGGTCTCGCTGTCGCGGCCATGTCGGCGGATGTGTTCGAGGACTTCTCCTGCTGTCCAGAAATCCCGGATCGTGAAAAACTCTGAAGTCATCAGGCGGCCCACGCTGTCCTCGGGATAATCGAGCAATCGCAGGGCGATCCGCCTTTCCGAGGGCGAGAGGAGTTCGACGAGTCGGGCGCAGACATGGGCGGGCAGCTCCTCCAGCAACGCGGTGCGGTCGTCGGAGGCCATGGCGTCGAGGATCTTCGCCGACTCCACATTTCCCATCGCATGGATGAGCGCCTCCTGGTCCTCGACCGGAAGGTACTCGAACACCTCGGCGGCTGCCTCGGTATGCAGCAGCCGGAAAAGAACCGCCTGCTCCTCCGCAGCCAGGGCCTTGATGGCCTCGGCGAAATCGACCGGCAACAGTGACTGGAGCTGCTGCTTGAGACCGGGGAAATCCCCCCGCCGCAGCAGTTCCATCAGTTGTTGTTGCAGCAGTTCCAATTCCATGGCCGCCCCTCGCTTATGCGCATCCAGAGGGGCGGGCAAGCGCAATGGAAAATGCGGCTCGTTTAGGGCAGAAGAGCCACCCGCAGCCTCATGAACTTCTTCGGATCCGCGCCAGAAATGGTCACTGACGCCTTCACCAGCTGGTCACCTGGATTGTCCTCGAGAACCACTTCAGACACCCCGTTGACGGACCATGAGCCGTTCGCCAGCGTATTGGACCACTCGACCACCGGATTGAGTCCGCTGACGCCTTTTTGACGACGATAGGTGAGGCTCAGCGAGGCGGAGGTCCGTGTTCCGGTCAGCTTGCCGCTTGAATCCACAAGACCGGGGTTCAGCCCGAGGTAGTACTCGATCAGGTTGGCGAGACCATCGCCGTCAGGGTCGGCCGTCGCCGCTGCGTTCGAGAGCGAGGGGTATCCTCCTACCCAGCCGGCAAAGCCCGAGGCCGCTGCGACATTCAAGGAGAAGGTCTGACTGGTCACCTCGTTGGCCGAGTTGTAGCGCTCGATGATGACCGTGAAGGTCCCGCTGGCCGAAGGACTGATCGTCCCGGAAATCAAGCCGGTGGTGGCATTCAGCGTGAGCCCGGAAGGAAGGCTGCTGCCGGTGCCAAGACGGAACAAGGCGGGGTTGCCAGCCGTGCCTGCTGCGAGGGACGCGATCCAGGTGGCATTCGAGGGCGTGTTCCCCGCGCCGGGGGTCACCCCGACCAGAGACACTTCATTGTCGGTCACGGAAACGGTTGCCGATCCCTGCGTGTAGCCGCTTGCGGAGGCATTGATCACCACGCTCTGGGTGCCGTCGGTCAGGGCGTCATCAACCGCCGCCACTGCAAACGTCGCCGTGGTCTGGTTGGCAAGAATCGTGACGGTGGCCGGAACCGTGAGCTCCGACTGGTCCAATGAGGACAGCGTGACGGTCAGGTTCGTGGTGGGAGCCTGACTGACCGTGACTGTTCCCGTGGCGGCACTTGATCCGGCGTTCTCGGCGAAACTGGTTGGATTGATGGAGACCGCGAGGGAGGGAGACGCAGGGGCAACCGAGTGACTGCCCAGACCGGAAACCGTGTCCGCTGCGAATAAATCCCACTCGATTGACGGATCAAAAGCGTTTGAAGAATCCGTATCGCCCTGCGAGATCGATGACTTGCGCCGCAGGGTGCTTTCGGCAGTGGAATAGCCTCCCGCTGCGGTCCAAGCCGACCCAGGGTCACTTCCAACCTGCCCGATGCTGTCAACAATCACGGTACCCTTCTTCAGCAAGATCGCATCGTCACCATTGAAGTTGACATTCGTATTCGAGATCTGAGCAGAAACCGATGAGATAACACCAGTGGTGGCGTTGTTTTTCAGGACGAATGTGCCTCCCGCAGCGAGAGTTCCTGTCATGTTGAAGGTCGCCCCTGCCACTGAGGACCCGTTGTAGTAAATCTCCACCTTGTAGCCGGCTGTGGTCAGGTCGACAGCCGAAGCGGAAGGATTGTAGATCTCAAGTGCCTTGTTGCTTCCAGAGCCCTCGACGTACTCCGAAATGAACAAATCTCCAAGGGCCCTCTCGACCCTCAACGATCGTGCCGACAGGCTGGTCGTCGTCGTCCAGTTTGCGGCCAAGTCTGCGCCCTCATCGGTGTTGCCCGTGTAGTAGGCGGCCTTTCCAGAGCCGACCGCTCCAACGTTGATTGCGGCCGAGGTGTCGTTTCCATAACCGACTTCTGAAACCACGTTGCTCGCTTCATCCAAAAGAAAGATTCCATCTCCGGCATTCGCGAGTGGCAGCCAAGGGTCGTAGGTTGGGTCGAAGTAGGTCGCATTGGTGCTGGAAAGAACCATTCTCCGATCGGAGGGATCGGTGTCGTCCGCTGGCAGAATCGAATCTTTCAAAACGCCAGCCGTCCCATTGTAAATGACGATCCTGGTTCCGGCGGGAATGTTCTCCCAGACGGCGGTGTCCTGGAAGAGGAGGATGTTACCTGCGGTATCCTCGAGATCCCAGTACCGGAGGTTGGCGTCTCGTAGTACGAGGATTTCGACCCATTCCGAGGAGCCCGAGGCCGGTCCCTGGCTGAATTCATGGATGATGGCGTCCCGGGTGACGCCTCCACCACCGGAACGCAGGACGAGGCCGCTTTGATAGTTGTAGGCAGCCCCGGGAGCCGCCGTGGTCGTGGGACGGTCGACGAGGTTGACGCCGTTGGTGAAGAATTCCGCACCGGAGGCAATGCCGTCGGAGGCCACCAGCTTGCAGCGCCATACCAAGCCAGATCGCGCGGGATTTGCCGGCAGAGTGTTCGAAGTCAGGCCGGACACATCCGTGAAGGCGATCCCGTCCGTGCTGGACTGCCATTGATGGGAAATCGTCGGCACGGAACCGTCGGGATCGCTGGCCACCACACCAGTGACGGTCAACGCGGTGTCATCATACGCTGGCGAGGAACCAATGCCCGCAGCCGTGATCAGGGGAGGGGAGTTGGCCAGGGTGATGTTGACCGCTGCGGAATTGGTCACCGCGCCTCCGTTGTCGGTTGCCCGGGCGACCAGCGCATGCGCTCCAAGAGATGGTGTCAGCGAGAAGGAGTAGGGCGAGGTCGTGTCGGTGGCCACCACGCTGCCGTTGTCGAGAAGCTGCACCTGCGTGACGGTTCCTGGGCCGCCTCCGATGACCGTATCCGAGGCATTGACCGAGACATTCACCGTCGCTCCCGGGCTGTAAACCGCGCCATCCGCTGGCGAGGTGATTTGCACGAGCGGCGGCGGATTGACCGGAGTCGCACTGGTGCCGTAGAGGGTCAGGGTCGCCTCGGAAAGGGAACCGGCGATGGCGTTGCCGTTGGTATTGTCCACGATCTTGAGAGTCCAGGTGCCGGCGGAGTTCTCTCCCCAATGGCGTGTGGACATGAAGGTCCAGCCGTTGAAGTGGTTGTTGGGATCCGTATGGCCTTCGGAAAGCTTGCTGACCATGCCGGTCGGCGAGGTCAGGGTGATGGCGAGGTCACCACTCGAGTTGTGATTGATGCCGACATTGACCGTCACCTGCTCAATCCGCAGGTTGCTGGAAGACATATCGAACGTGCGGGTGATGCCGGTGGCGTTGTTGTTGGGGATAGCAACACTCAGGCCGGTCTGGCTGCTGACGGCGGGGGTGGCTGCGGCAGGGAGGTTGGTCCAGGTGGACGCCAGGGTGATCGCCGCCGCCGCATCGACGAGGCCCGCGCCATAGTCGTGGTGGAAATGGAAGCCAGCACCGTTGTTGGCCCAGCCGCTGTTGGTGGGGTTCACCTTCTTCGCGCTGCGGATGAAGATTTCCTGTACATCCCGCCAGCCAAGGGTGGGCTTGCTCTGAATAAGGTCAGCCACAATACCCGCCATGGTCGGAGTGGCGGACGAGGTGCCGCCGAAGGTCTGGGTGTAGTTCGCGTCGGTGATTTCACCCGAGGTCGATCCGGTGTTGTAGCCCACGCTGCCCGAGCGATCAACGGTGGTGATCCCAAGCGCGGGAGTGTCACCGCTGGAAGGAGCGACCGCGATGAGGTTCGCTCCAGGCTCGCTGTAATAGGCCCGGCGGTTCTGGCTGTCGTAGGCGCCGATCGCCATCGTGTAGATCGAATTCGCGTAACCATCGTAGTTCGAGTTGTCATTCACGTCGCCGCCGTTTCCACCCGCCCAGAGGATGATGGTGCCGAGTCCGCCTCGACCGGTGGTGGTGGCATTCGCGAGGGCCGCTTTCATCAGGGTTCCGGGTCCTTCGACGGTGGTTGCGTCATCCGCAGGTCCCCAGCTGTTGCTTTTCACCTGGATGATGTTGTTGAGATAGTTCATCGCCTCCGCCTCCTGGGCGTCGGTGGCGGCGGCAGAGATCAGCCGCATGCCGACCAGTGTGGCCTCCGGAGCCGTGCCCGAGACACCCACTCCGTTGTTGCCTCTGGCTGCCGCATTTCCTGCACAGGCGGTGCCGTGGTCATCGCCGGTGCCCGGGTTCGGGTCCGCATCGTTGCCATTCCAATCCTTGTCATTCACGGTGTCCACGTTGGTCACGAGGTCGGGATGTGTGGTCTGGAGTCCGTCATCGACGATGCCGATCCGAATCCCACTTCCGCGCCAGGTGTTTGCGGCGGTGGACAGGGCCGGGTAGTTCCAGACCGACTCGATGTTCACGTCGGTTCCCGTGAGTGCCCCGCTCTGGTTGTTGAACTTGAGGTGCCACTGATTGTTGATCAGGGTGTCGTTCGGCATCGCGCGTTTCGTCTGCTGACGAGCGAGAAGAACATCCACCGAGGCCACATTCGCCAAGGTGCGCCAGGCATCGAGGCCGGCTAGAGCCGCAAGCGGAGATGAGGTCGAAAGGACGATGTGCTTCGGTGAGGATTCAGGCCGCGAAGCGACAGGCAGCTTGAGCGCGCCTGGCAAGGCCTCGCGATCCACCCCGTCGCGAGCCTCGACCAGCAAGCTGGAGGTCACCAGACGCATGTTGCCGGGTTTCCTTTCCTCGTCAGCCGGATAAAGGACGGGAAGCACCGTGCCTTCCGAAGCCAGAGCCTCGATCCGGGAGGCATAGGTCTCATGAGTCGCGGCGGGGATCAGCTCCCGACGATGGTCCATCCCATCCGAATCGCGGACCACCACCTCGTCCAGAGCGAGCTGGAAATCCTTTTTCCGACCTCCATCCGAAAAGGACCAGCGACGATCGGGAACCGCATCGAAAGTCCGAACCGAAGCGGCATTCAATGGATCATCAGAAGGCGTGGTCGCCGCCACCGGCAATGACAATGAGGACGAAGAGCTCCGCGGGCTTGCTTGGGAATCCTGTACGGCCCGGTCCTTGCTTCTGAAAAGAAACAAGCCGGTCACAAGCGTCGCCAGGATCAGCGACAACGCGGCGAAGCGGCGCGTTGGGGAGGAGCGGAAAGAGTTCATGGTGCGGTTACGCGAGCATCTTTCCTACCGAATCGGCAAAAAGCAGCGACGAAATCAAGGTGACGATCAAATCACCGTCAAATCAGGCCCCTTTTTGGGTGAACCGTTCACCAAAGTCCGTATTTTCCGTAGGCCATGATGTAGAGTCCCATCAGGAAGTTCGCAGTGGCATGCATGGCCACGCAGGCCCCGAGGCTTTTCGTTTTCACGCAAAGAAGGTAGGTCAGCGAACCATAGATCAGCGCGGCGGGACGATCCACGGCCCCATGGGCGGCGATGAAAAGCCCGGTCACGATGAGATAGGAGCGCCACGCCGGCCGACCAAAGGGCTGCTTCCACCAGTCACCCTCCCAGTCCATCACGAAGCGCATCAGGAAGCCGCGCCAGAAAATCTCCTCCACCAGCGCCACCACCACGGCTGCGCGGAAAAAGCGCAGGATCACGGCACTCCACCAGGCGGCGGGCGATTCGAAAATCCCAGGATCAAAGCCCTCGGTTCTCGCCGCGATGCCGAGAAAGCCCATCCAGCCCTCTGGATCCTTTGTCAGCCCGAGATGATCATACAACGTGGTGGGCAACAGCCAGATCCCGATGCCCGCCGCCCCCAGGAAAATGCCTGCGAGCGTCGCCTTCCCCGACCAACGGAAGTCATAGTAGTTCCGGTAGAAAACCAGAAGGCCGAAACTGACAAGAGCCTGGATCGGATACAGCCACTGCTCGGGAGCCCTCCGCCACCACGGGGCATCCGGGTGCTTCCAGGTCAGCCACGCCCCCGCCGCCTGCAGCAAAAGCAGGAACGCCATGAAGACGAAAAACGGCACCACGTGCGCCCACGTGAACGATCTGACTTCGGCCTCGTTCTGCGGGATCGCCTTCATGATGACTTCAGAGGGTGCCGACAAAGCGCTCCATCTTGTCCATCGCCAGCTTCAGGTCATCGAAGCCCGTCGCATAGCAGCAGCGGAGGAAACCCTCGCCGCTGGGACCGAAGGCGCTGCCGGGAACGGCCGCGACGTTCTCCGCCGAAAGCAGGCCCATGGCGAAGTCCTTGCTGGACTTGCCCGTGGTGCGGATGTCGGGAAAGACATAGAACGCGCCGCCCGGCGTGTGGCAGGAAAGACCGAACTCGTTGAGCCGCTTGACCAGGAAATCACGACGCTGATGGTAGCTGTCGCGCATCGCGATCATTGAAGGCGTGCCATTTTCCAAGGCCTCAAGTGCGGCGTTCTGGCTCATGATCGGCGCGCAGAGCATCGAATACTGATGGATCTTCATCATCGCCTCGATGATCGGCTGCGGCGCACAGGCATAGCCGAGGCGGAAGCCGGTCATCGCGAAGGCCTTCGAGAAGCCATGGAGCAGGATCGTCCGTTCCTTCATGCCGGGCAATGAGGCGATCGAGACATGCTTCACGCCATCGTAGCGCAGCTCGCTGTAGATTTCATCGGTCAGGACAATGAGGTCATGTTCGATGCAGAGCTTGGCGATGCCTTCCAGATCCTCGTTTGAGGCCACGGCACCGGTCGGATTGGTCGGGAAATTCAGCATCAGCACCCGGCTACGCGGCGTGATCGCGGCGGCGAGTTTCTCCGGCTTCAGCGAGAATCCGTCCTCCTTGCTGGTCTCCACGGCCACCGCCTTGCCATAGGCCATGACGATGCTCGGACTGTAGGAAACATAGCAGGGCTCGTGATAGATCACCTCATCTCCGGGGTTGAGCAGGGCGCGCAGCGCGATGTCGATTGCCTCGGAAACGCCGACCGTGACGAGCACTTCCTTGGACGCCTCGTATTCGACTTCAAAGAACGATGCGACATACTTGGCGATCGCCTTGCGCAGCGAGAGCAGGCCGAGGTTCGAGGTATAAGTCGTCTGGCCTTTTTCAAGCGAGTAGATCGCCGCCTCGCGGATGTGCCAGGGAGTCACGAAGTCCGGCTCGCCGACGCCGAGGGAAATGACGCCCTCGCGGCCTTGCACGAGTTCAAAGAAATCCCGGATGCCGGAACGCGGAATGCCTGCCACGTGGCTGGCGATTTTGGAAGTGTAGTCCATGTGGAGAGAGTGAATCGTAAGTGGTAAATGGTGAATGGTAAGTGGTCGGTCGCAGGCTCACCAGTGGAACTCTTCCACCATTCACCATTTACAATTTACCACTCACCTCGTCCGCCGCTCACGGCGAAACGGCGAGGCGCTCGCTTGCGGCCTCGCTCTCGAAGATGAAGCCGTTTTCCTTGTAGGTTTTCAGGCGGAAATGAGTGGCGGTGGAAAGCACCCCGTCGAGCGTGCTGAGCTTTTCGGAAACGAAGCGGGCCACCTCGCGTAAATCCCCACCTTCGACGACCACCATCAGGTCGTAACCACCGCTGGCGAGATAGCAGCTCGTCACCTGATCGAAGCGGGCAATGCGCAGGGCAAGTCGATCAAAGCCACCACCGCGTTCGGGCGTGACCTTCACCTCGATGAAGGCCGACACCGAATCCGCATCCGCCTTTTCCGGGTCCACGACGGCCTGATAGCCCAGAATGGTTCCATCCTTCTCCCAGGCGGCGATTCTCGCGCTGACCTGCTCGGAGGTGGAGGCGAGAAGATCCGCGAGTTCCTGATGGGAATAGCGGGCCTTGGTGCGGAGGAGTTGAAGGAGCGGATCGGTGGACATGGGGAAGAGAGTTAATCGTGAGTAGTGAACGGTGATTGGTGAAACGACTTACCATTTAAGAATCACCATTCACGAATTCAGTCGCCCAGGCAGATGCCAACGGCGCGTGCGGCCTGGGCGAGTTCGCCATGGGGCTCGACGAGGCGGAGCTTGTTGACGGCCTCTTCGATCGGCACGGAATCAACATGATAGGCCTGATAGCTGACCATGCGGCCGAAGCGGCCTTCGGAGGCGAGTTTCACCGCCATGACGCCGAAGCGCATGCCGAGGATGCGGTCGAGGGAGGTCGGGGCCCCCCCACGCTGGAGGTGGCCGAGCGTGCAGGAACGGGTTTCCTTGCCGGTAAGGTTTTGCAGGCGTTTCGCAACCACATCGCCAACCCCGCCGAGACGGACCTCGCCGCCCGTGTTCGGGTCGATGGTGACCAGATCTCCATCGGGAAGGGTAGCACCCTCCGCCACCACGACCAGCGAGCTGTGATAGCCCTGGGCATCGCGATCCTTGATGTGCTGCGCCACTTTTTCGAAGCTGAAGGGAATCTCGGGCATGAGGATCACGCTGGCACCACCGGCTATGCCGCCCCAGAGGGCGATCCAGCCGGCGTGGCGCCCCATGACTTCCAGGACCATGACCCGCTTGTGGCTTTCGGCCGTGGTATGGAGTCGATCCAGGCCATCGACCACCGAGTTCACGGCGCTGTCGAAGCCGAAGGTCATCGCGGTGGCGTGCAGGTCGTTGTCGATCGTCTTCGGCACGCCGATGATCGGCCAGCCTTCCCGATAAAGCTGAAGTCCGGTGGTGAGCGAGCCATCGCCCCCGACGATGATCAGCGCCCGGACATCGAGCTGTTCCATTGTGCGCTTCGCCTTGGCCACGATGTCGGCAGGCACTTCGGCGATGTCACCCTTGCCGACCTTGGCGGCGAAATGGCCCTTGTTGGTGGTTCCAAGGATGGTGCCGCCGAGCTTGAGAATTCCGACGGTGTCCTTGGGTTTCAGCACGGTGAAATCCCCCGGCGGAAGCAGCCCCTCGAATCCATCGCGGAACCCGATGACCTCCCAGCCCAGTTCATCGGCTGCGCCCACGACTCCGTGGATCACCGCATTGAGTCCCGGGCAATCGCCCCCGCTGTTGAGAATTCCGATTCGCATCTTGTGTGTGGTGTCTTGAGTGTTATTGGGCCTTTGGGAAACAAGGATGGTTGCCGAATCAGCGAGGATCCTCGACCTTGATGAGTTCCCGCTTGGGGTCCTGCACCGGAGCTCCGGAGGCCAGCCAGGGATCGTAAATCGCCCAGCCTTGGGAAATCAGCCCCCGGGCGCGACCGAACCGATCCGGGTTGTTCAGCACCACCGCGATGATCCTTCGGGGAGTCACGCCCTTGCTGCCATCCGGCTTCTTGCGGACCAGCGGATCACGTTCCATGCAGACCGAAACGCAGGGGCCTGCGGCGGTCGTGGTGCCGGTCTTGACGCCGAGAATTCCTTCCTGTCCGACGAGCTCATTGGTCGTTTTCACCGTGTAGCTGCGATTGCCCGTCGCTCCGATGACCTTGACCTTCCGGTCCTTCTGGCGGACGATGAAGGAAAAGGCATTGCGCCGCATCGCATAGACGGAAATCCGGGCCACATCGGCCGCCGTCGAAAATCCCTGTGGCCCCGGCAACTCCAGTCCGTGTGGATTCACATAGCGGGTCGAACTCATGCCGAGTGCCCTCGCCAGCTTGTTCATTTCCCCGACAAAGGCCGCCACCGGATCGCCGCTGCCACCCCGTCTGGAAAGAAAATCTCGACCGATGTGGTCGGCCAGTGCCTGAGCCGCCAGGTTGTCGGACCCCAGCAGGGCCGAATAAAGCGCGTCACGGAGGCTGATCCGGTCACCGGGCTGGAGCCGCATCGGGTTCGGTCCGCCGATCTGGGTGATCGAGTCGGGAACGGTCAGCATCGCCGTGCCGAGGTCGGTCTGAGTCGCATTTGCCCAGTCCACCACGATGGCACCCGTGGCGATCTTGGTCAGGCTGGCCACCGGGCGCTTGAGGGTGGCATTCGAGGCGACGAGGACCTTGCCAGACCATGCCTCCAGGACCATCACGCTTTCAGGAGCCTGGCCGACGGCAGAAACCGGAACCAGGGCAAGAAAAGCGGAAGCGACTCGTGCAAGCAGGTGTTTGATCATGAAACCGGCGCGAATCTATCGACCGAATCCCGCGACTCAATAGCAAACCCGCCGAACCTGCCTTAATGCCTTGCCAATCCTCCTTGAAACCGTAGTTTCCTGCCGCAGCAGGTAGTTTCCCATCATCCCAATCCTCGTCGCCATCCCAGTGCCACTCTCACGGCACGGCCCCTCATCGGGACCACAGGGGATCGCCGCTGATTCGGAAACCGGAATCTCCCTGCTCCCGGGCGGCGGCGCAAGTCGGCCGACACGGAATTCCGGCGAACGCCCACCCTGTCTTGCAGCGGCTGTTCGCCCCGGCACCAAAAAGCCGACTCATCCGTGTCGCGTCGAAACAGTCCGCTTCAGCGGGGCTCACCAGCCCACCGCGCCGGTCCGCCCGCAACACCCGACCCATGCGAAACCATGTCGAACGCACCATCAGATTCCCGCAATCCGGGACAAAAACGCCGTCGCCGCAACCGCGGCGGCCAAAACCGTAACAACCAAGGACAAAACCCCAACGGCCGCCCCCAGGGCCAAGGCCAGAGCCAGGGTCAGCAAGGCCACGGCCGCCAGGGATCCAGCCAGCAGGATCGCGGACCACGCGAGCGCCGCCAGCCCCAGCCGGTCAAGCTGACCTTCTGGCAAAAGCTCCTCAAGGCCATCGGCCTCTACAAGGAACCCGTCCGTCCCCCACGTCCCGAGCGCACCGAGCGCCCAGACCGTGGCGAACGCCCGGAACGTGCCGAGCGCGGCCCGCGTGAAGCCCGTGAACCGCGCGAAGCCCGTGAGCCCCGCGGCGAACGTCCGGTCAAGGCCAACATCCGCATCGCCCGCAGCGACTCGCCCCGCAAGGAGTTCGAGCGCGGCCCGGTCGAGTCCCCGCGCCTCTACGTTGGAAACCTTTCCTACGACGTGAGCGAAAGCGACCTCTCCGACCTCTTCAAGGGCATCGGCGGCGTCCGCAACGTCGAGATCGTTTACAACCGCAACACCCACCGCTCCAAGGGCTATGCCTTCGTGGAAATGCTCCACTTCGATGATGCCAAGCGCGCCGTTGAGGTCTTCCACGACCAACCCTTCATGGGCCGCAAGATGAACGTCTCCGGTGCCAAGTCGAAGGGCCAGGATGAGCGTGAGGACCAGGAGGATCGCGAAGAGCAGAAGCCGAAGCCGGTCGTGGTGGCTCCTCTGCCCCCAGTCGTTGCCGCTGCTCCAGTCGCCGCCGCTGTTCCAGTCGCCGCTGTCGCCGCGGTTGCCGAGACCGCTCCGGAAGTGGTCGAGGAAGTCGCTGTCGCCGTCGAAACCCCAGCTGAAGAAGCCGTCGCAGCCGTCGAGGAAGCTCCGGTTCCGGAGGTGGTTGCAGCAGTCGAAGAAGCGCCCGCCGCTGAAAAGCCGGCCGATGCCCCGACCGAAGTCGCCTGATTTCAAACATCAAACTCCCAGCCCCCGCCCGGCCAGCCCGCGCGGGGGCTTTTTTTTACCTTCGGTGAGTTTCAAGTCTTCAGTTTCAAGTGTTCAGCGCAGACCTCTCCTTCTTGAAACTGAAAACTGAAAACTGAAAACTTCTTCGAGTTTCGTGCTTTCTCCCATCTACCTCTGCGGCCCCACCGCTTCCGGAAAGACCGCCCTCGCACTCGATCTGGCGGAGAAGCACGACGGCGAGATCGTCAATGCCGACGCCTTCCAGCTTTATCGCGGGCTGGAGATCCTCACCGCTGCTCCACTCGAGCATGAAAGGAGAGGCATTCCCCATCACCTTTTCAGCATCCTCGATCCCTCGGTCGCCAATGACGCCATGGCCTACACCCGCCTGGCCGAGCCCGTCATCGCGGACATCATTTCCCGTGGCCGCACGCCCATCGTCACCGGTGGCTCCGGACTCTATCTGAAATTCCTCACGCACGGAGCCTCGCCCCTGCCCACCGGTGATCCCGCCCTGCGTGAGGAGATGGACGCGCTTTCCCTCGATGAGCTTTACCACCAGTTGCAAGAGCTGGATCCGGTCGAGGCCGCCCGCATTGAGAAGCAGAACCGCCGTTTCGTCGGCCGCGCCCTGGAGATCTGCAAGCTCACCGGCCAGAAGGCCTCCGAGCTCCGCGACAGCTGGGAAAAGGCCACCGCCGAACGCGTCGCCTCCCTGCGCGGCTACGTGATTCATCGCACCAGGCCGGACCTCCACGCCCGCATCGAGCGCCGCACCCGCAAGATGTTGAAGGACGGAGCCATCGAGGAGGTCGCCGCCTTGGGGCCGCTTTCCATCACCTGCGAAAAGGCCATCGGGCTGCCCCAGATCCAGTCGCTGCTGCGTGGCGAGATCGACCGCGCCACCTGCGAGGAGCAGATCATCATCGCCACCCGCCAATATGCCAAGCGCCAGGAAACCTGGTTCCGCCGCGAGACCTGGCTGACGTCGGTCTGATTTCGTCAGGGATAAGGCGGGCTGCCCATGGTGATTTCCAAGTAGCTCACCACACCATTTCTCGCATAGATCACCAGGTAAGGAGTCCGCAATACATTGCCAAAGTTGAGAGGGCTGGGATGAGTGCGATCCCAATCGATGTAAATCGGACGTGACAGCTTCGGCGTCGGTGGGTCATCCGGAAAGATCCCCGGAGGCATCGGACTTGCGGGCAATAGCTTGGCAAGCTCCGCCACTTTCACCGCCTCCGCATCCGTCTTGCCCTCCAAGGACTTGAGATCGATTCCATAGCCGCAGCCGGAGATGACATCCGCGTCGCATCGGAGCGAGTAGAGGGAATGGACTTGCTGGAAATAGTCCACGATCGCGCCGTTGAACATCGTGTAGTGGAACGATCCGCCAATCGCATAGAGCAGATCCTCCGCGTCCTTCCTGCGCATCCCCCGCAAGGCATCGGGGCTCAATGTCACATATCGGAAAAACTCTCCCATGGTCAGCAAGCCATCGGCATTCGAGTCCAGCCAGCTCAGGGTGTCCTTCGCCTGCTGGGGAGTCAGCCATGGCTGGAAGGCCAGCTGGATCTCCCGGACATTCAGCTTCCGATCCGCATTCCAATCCGCGGATCTGAAACGCTGCACTTGATCTCCCAGCAGATTGACCCTGCGGCCCAGCCGATAGGATTGCCATTCCTCCAGACTGATCGACTCGTCTCCATTGCTGTCCGCACGCGTGAACTCTAGCCAGGTCGCCGTTTTCAACAGCCAGGGAATGGTTGCCATGTCACGACGGAAACGGGCCAGCTCGAGGACTCCGATTCCTCCATTGCGATTGGAATCCGCAACCCGGAACTCCACCCGCGCAATGGATTCCCAGACATTGGCCGCCATGGCGGCAGGCGTGGAGAGGACCGGCATCACGGCGAGGAACCCAGGAACGAGGGCTGTCGGCAGAAATTTCATGGCAATGATGATCCGCTGTTTGGTTGGAATTGGATCACAAGAACAGCAGATTTTCCGACCGAGTCCAGCCCGGCGGCGAGAGGCAATACCCGAGAGGGGGATGGACGGCCCAACCGAGTGACCGCTAGGGTCCATCCATGGATGCGCTCGTTGGCAGGATCTCCCTCAGTCGTTTCGCTCTCTGCCTTTATGGATTTTTCGGTCTTTTGTGCTCCGGGGTGGTGGCTCAGGAGGATGATCGCCCCGTCGTTGATGATCGGGGCGCAGCGAAGGAAAGAGCCGGCAACAACGGACTGCCCACCCTCTGGATCGCGGGCGACTCCACCGTGAAGTGCAATTCCCCCATGCGCGGCTGGGGTCAGGATCTCGGAGGATTCTTCGACCCGAAGAAGATCAATGTCGTCAATCGCGCCATCGGTGGCCGCTCCTCGCGGACCTTTTACAACGAAGGCCGCTGGCAGGAGATCGTCGATGGATTGAAGAAGGACGACTTCGTGATCATCCAGTTCGGCCACAACGACGTCGGTCCGCTTGACGAGAGGGGCAAGTTCCGGGGCTCGATCAAGGGCGTCGGCGACGAGGTTGAAAGGATCACCAAGCCGGATGGCAGCGTCGAGGAGGTCCACTCCTTCGGGTGGTATTTGAAAACCTTCGTCCGCACCGCGAAGGCGAAGGGCGCGAAGGTCGTCCTCTGCTCGCCGATTCCCCATCTGAAATTCGGCCCCGACGGCAAGTTCGTGCACGATTGGAATGGCTGGCGCGAATGGATCGAAGCCTGTGCGAAAGCCGAAGGTGCGTCCTATGTCGATCTCTCGGAAATCGTTGCGAAAACCTACGACTCCATGGACAAGACCGCCGTGGAAAAACTCTTCGCGGACAAGGGCACCCACACCAACAGCGATGGTGCCAGGATCAATGCCCGATCCATCATCACCGGCCTGAAGCGCGTTCAGTCCGCGCCGCTCGACCGCTTCATGAACGAGGAAGGTCAGAAGATCCCGAGGTGATCTGGTCCATTTCCGCCGACTGACTTGGCTGACGAGCAATCGAGCTTTCCTGCCAGTTGACCACAGGTAGGCGATGTTTGAGCAAAGGGCGGGGATAAGGACCAGGATCATTAGGGCCGAGGATGGTCACGACGAGATCACTTTCTCTCAAGGCACGAAATGATCCGCAGCGGACCAGGGTTCTTGCAGGCGTCCGTATACTACGGAAAGGTTGATCATTGACAGTTCCAGATTTTCTAGCGACAAGCTGCACCAACCTCAATCTGTGAAAACGATGATACCACTCGGACTGACATCACTTCCAATCGCAGGCAAGGAAGCGGAAATCCAACGGCCGTCTGGTGCTGGTTTGCAGGATTTCGTGACAGCTGAAGCGGTTTCCGAGGCGGTGGCAGGTGGCTCGATGAGCCGGTTGCCGATTCTGATGGGTCAGCTGGCCCTGTCTTCGAATGAGGACGATTTTGCCGGAACCGCCTTGGTTTCAAGAGCCTGAGCTGCTCCCGCCCGATTTGCTCCGACGATCGAGTGGACTTGGATGACCTTGCTGTCCGTCCTTGCTGGTTCCCTGAGCATTTTGGGCGGTTGACGAGGAACGCTCCAGCCACTCATGCTTCGCGGGCCATGCCCCGAGCCGGATTGATCCTGAAACTGAGTTGCCCCGACCAACCGGGCATCGTTGCGAAAGTCGCCACCTACGTGGCCGGACATCGCGGCAATCTGGTGGAGTTCGCGCAGTTTTCCGACAAGCTGGGCGGCAAGTTTTTTGCGCGGTTGGAAATCGAGACATCGGAGCTCGACGTCGATACCGAGGACTTCATCGACGGCTTCGGCACTCTCGGACGTTCCTTGAGGGCCGAATGGCATTTCCGTCGCCTGCCCTTCCGCATGCGCACCGCCGTGCTGGTGACGAAGACGGATCACTGCCTCCAGGAGGTGCTCTGGCGGGCGGAGCTCAACGAGCTGCCTGTCGAGATCACTTCGGTCATCGGCAACCGTGACGTCTGCCGCGCTGTCGCTGAGCGGGCCGGCTTTCGTTTCAATCTCATCGAGATGGACGGGGAGCGCCGCGAGCGAGGCTTTCGCGAATTGCGCGACCAATTGGTCGAACAGAAAGTCGAGTTGATCGTGCTCGCCCGTTTCATGCAGATCCTTCCGGACTGGTTCTGTGAGGAGTTCTCCGGGAAAATCATCAACATCCATCACAGCTTCCTGCCCGCCTTCATCGGCGCGAATCCCTACAAGCAGGCCCACGAGCGTGGAGTGAAATTGATCGGCGCGACCTGCCATTACGTCACCAGCGAACTCGATGCCGGCCCGATCATCGAGCAGGAGGTCGAGCGGGTGCAGCATTTCCACAGTCCAGCGGATCTCGTGAGGCTCGGCCGCGACTGTGAGCGGAGCGCCTTGGCCAAAGGCATCCGCTACCACGTTCACGACCGAACGATCCTCGACGGCCACCGGGCGATAGTTTTTCCCGATTGAGGACTTTACAGGGCGGCTCTGATTGGTAACCTGTCGCCCCCAAACGGAGAGGTGGCAGAGCGGTTGAACGCACTCGACTCGAAATCGAACGTGGGGTTAAACTCACCGAGGGTTCGAATCCCTCCCTCTCCGCCAAGACCCCAGTCCAGTAAATCTGGATTGGGGTCTTGGCGTTTGAGGAGGTGACTGAGAAGTCCTGCAAAGGTTCTGATTTGAATGCCGGGTCCACTCGTATTGGGCAATCCCTACATCGAATAGCGATCCCTATTTCTTTCAAAGGGACAGACATTTTACGGAGATTCCGCTTGCTTATCTGGCATGGGTATCGAAAGTTGGGACATGAGGCGTTCACGCTGGCTCGCTCCCTGGAAGGACTCGCTGGAGAAACCGGCGATTTATCACTGCATTTCCCGCGTGGT